>NZ_QAIQ01000104.1 GCF_003061105.1 Arthrobacter sp. HMWF013 | reverse complement strand
CATCCGCATGGTCAACACGGACAGCATCGCCACCGCCACGTTCGCCACCCCCGGCGGGGTGGTGGATTACGACGGCGGCCTGGAGATCGACGGCGTGCCCGGAACCGCCGGTGCCATCAGGCTCAACTTCGAGGACACTGCCGGTTCGTCAACGGGGGCGCTCTTCCCGTCCGGGAAGGTATTGGACCACGTTGCCGGGGTGGACGTGACGTGCGTGGACAACGGCATGCCGAGCGTGCTCCTGCGCGCCTCGGACGTTGGCGTCAGCGGCAGCGAGTCGCCGGAAGACCTTGAAGCGAACGAGGAACTGGCCCGCCGCCTCGCCGGGCTGCGCCTCGCGGCCGCCGAGGTCATGGGCATGGGGGACGTCTCCGGTGCCACCGTGCCGAAGCTGGTGCTGCTGGCCCCGCCCCGGGCGGGCGGTGCCATCATCACCCGCAGTTTCCTGCCGGTCCGTGTCCACACCTCGATCGGTGTGCTCGGGGCACTCACGGTCGGCGCGGGAGTTCTCGCCGAGGGGTCGGTGGGCCACGACCTCGCCGGGTTGCCCGCCGCCGGAACCCCTTTCCGCATTGAGCATCCCACCGGCCACTTCGATGTTGAGGTCGGGGTGGAAGCGGCCGCGGACGGCTTCACAGTCACCCGCTCCGCAGCCCTTCGCACGGCACGAAAGATCTTCGACGGCCGCGTTTTCCCGCGCCCCCGCCTGTGACCGCCAGAGAGAGGACAAGTCCATGACCGGGTACACCTCGTTCGACGTCGCCCACCTGGGGAACGTGGAGCTGCTGACGCCCACCTTCGAGAAGAGCCTGTGGTTCTTCCGTGATCTCCTGGCGATGCGGGTCGTTGCGGAGTCCGGTGATTCCGTTTACCTGCGCACGTGGGACGAGTACCAGCTTTACACGGTGAAGCTCACCTCAGCGGCGGACGCCGGCGTCGGGCGGACCACCTTCCGCACCACCAGCCAGGAAGCGCTTGAGCGCCGCGTCTCCGCCATTGAGGCGACGGGACTCGGCGTCGGCTGGGTTGACGGCGAAGTGGGCACCGGCCCTTCCTATGCCTTCCGCGACCCCGACGGACACGATCTGGCCATCTACTACGAGACAGAGCGGTACGTGGCCACCGATGACAAGCCGGCGCTCAAGAACCAGGCCTCCGCCTTTCCCGGCCGCGGCGTGAACGCCCGCCGGCTGGACCACATCAACTTCCTCGCCAAGGACGTGGTGGCCAACGGCGAATTCATTGCCACCGCCCTGCAGGGGCGCGAGAGTGAAAGGATCAAGCTCGACGACGGCGGATACGCCGCGTGGTGGTTCCACTTCAACAACAAGTCCTACGACATCGTCTACTCGGATGACTGGACCAAGCACGGCAACCGGCTCCATCACGTCGCCTTCGCCCCGGATACCCGGGAGGACATCCTCAAGGCCGCCGACATCTTCCTCGAGAACGGCATCCACATCGAGTCCGGCCCGCATAAGCACGCCATCAACCAGACCTTCTTCCTCTACGTCTGGGAGCCGGGCGGAAACCGGATTGAACTGGCCAATGCCGGCGCCCGCCTCCTGCTGGACCCCGATTCCCCGGTGGTGGAGTGGACCCAGGAGGAACGCAAGAAGGGCCAGGCCTGGGGCATGAAGACCATCGAGACGTTCCATACCCATGGAACGCCGAACGTCCAGTGACCAGAATGAAGTTATTGGGCAGTACTGCACAGAGAGGTGCTTGAGCCATGACCAACACAGTGAACACAGCGGCCCCGGTGACAACGGGGCTGTACATCGGGGGCGCGGAACGCCGGGCGTCCGCCACGCTGGACGTGGTTGATCCGGGAAAGCCGGGCGTCGTCGTCGGGCATGCAGCGGCGGCAGGTCCCGGGGACGTTGACGATGCCATTGCCGCGGCGAAGGAGGCGTATCCCGCCTGGTCTGCGTTGTGCGCCCGGGAACGCGCCGAACAGATGCGGGTGGCACTTGAGGGGATCGCCGACTTCCGGGACGAGGACGCCGCCATCCTCTCGCAGGAAAACGGAAAGATCCGGATGGAGGCATGGGTGGACTCCCTCGTCTTCGAGATCCGGTGGAACCTTGCCCTGGCATTGGCGGATGATGTGGACGCCACCAGGGTGCTCCCGCCGGCGCCAGGCACGCCCGTATCCACCACTGTGGCGTTCCAGCCGCTCGGCGTGGTGACCATCATCGTGCCGTTCAACTGGCCCATTGCCATCCTCGCGGCGTCGCTGCCGCACGCCCTTCTCGCCGGCAACACCGCCATTGTGAAGCCACCGCCCACCACTCCCCTCGCCACAACCCGGGTGGTCCAGCGGATCGCCGAGAAGCTTCCGCCGGGCGTGCTGAACGTCGTGACGGGCAAGGACGCTGATGTGTCAGCCCTGATCACCAGCCCCGACGTGGCGAAGGTGTGCTTCACCGGCAGCGTCGCCGGCGGTAGGCGCATCATGGAAATGGCCTCGAAATCACTGACCCGGGTGACCCTGGAGCTTGGCGGGAATGATGCCGCCGTCATGCTGGAGGACGCGGTCCTGGACGAGGTCCACCTGGACCGGCTGTACGCCGCGATCTTCGACACCACCGGGCAGATCTGCATGAACGCCAAGCGGATCTACGTCCACCGTTCGCGCCTGGACGAGGTGGTGGCGGGACTTTCGGAGCGGCTGGACAGGGCGGTGATCGGCTACGGGCTGGCCGAGGGCACCACGATGGGTCCACTGCATTCCCCTGCGCAGAAGGCCTTCGTCAGCGAAATCATCGAGGAGGCGAAGGCTGCCGGAGCGGACGTCCGTGAGTTCGGAACCCTTCCGGCAGACCCGGACCTGCAGGGCGGCAACTTCCTGCGCCCCGCGCTGGTGGTCAACCCCGACCCCTCGCTGCGGGTTGTGACGCAGGAACAGTTCGGCCCCGTGATTCCGCTTATTCCTTTCGACACGGAGGAAGAAGCGGTGAAGATGGCGAACGACACCTGGTCCGGGCTCTGCGGCTCTGTGTGGACGGCCGATCCAGGGG
>NZ_QAIQ01000717.1 GCF_003061105.1 Arthrobacter sp. HMWF013 | reverse complement strand
GCGGCGGTGAGCCGGCTCCGGTGGCTATTGCGGAGTAGGAACACAACCAACTGAGGGCTGAAAGGCGGCCGGCCGGGCATCCCGGTCGGCCGCCTTTCTGCAGGCAGTTGGCGGACAATTCGCCCGAAGCCCCGGGGGCCGCATGGACGGAGGCCCGATGCGGAACATCCCCGCCGGACGCGACGTTGTGGTGGTATGAGCAAACGCGTCCTCATCCCTGCTGTTCTGCTCGTTGCCGCCATGGTGGTCGGCGTCGGACTTTATCTGTTCCAGCCGTGGCGGATCTTCACGAGTTCAACTGTGACCGAGGACGTTCCAGCCGCTGTGCAGACCACCACCCCGTCCCCTGCGTCATCCCCGGAAGCATCCGTCGAGCTGCCCTCCCCCGCAGCAGTTCCGCGTGACCTGGCAACCGGCCAGCTCATCAGCCATGAGCACGCCAGTTCGGGAAGCGTGAAGATCATCGAACTCGCTGACAGGACAAACATCCTCCGGTTCGAAGGCCTCGATACGTCCGATGGCCCGGACCTGCGGGTATGGCTCACTGACGCCCCCGTGATTGAGGGAACAGCAGGCTGGTACGTTTTCGACGACGGTGCCTATGTGGATCTGGGCGCACTCAAGGCCAACAAGGGTGACCAGAACTACGTGATCCCTGCCGGGACAGATCTGGGCGACTACCGTTCCGTCAGCATCTGGTGCGCGCGCTTCGCAGTATCGTTTGCCGCCGCAGAGCTGACTGCCTGACGTAATCCGGCAGTTAGCCACACGACGGCGGCGGTGCGGGCGACCCATCAACAGTCAGCCGGTGAGCTCGTTGCGGCGAAAGCGCAGTTCCCGCAGCGCCCCGTGAAGGGGCGAACCGGTGAAAGGCAAGGTGTGCAGGTCGATGGAGTTCGCCGCCGCGAGGGCTAACTTGTTCGCTGCTGTGGCGGCTCTTTCCGGCAGCCCGACACTTGCCGCGAAATCCTGCCAGTGCCTGGCCCGGAGGCCCTTCACCTTGCCGGCGACCGGAAGGGCCAGAGTGTCGTCGCCATACAGCAGGGTGCACGGGATGTCGTAGAGGGGGGCCACCACCCAGCCGCAACGCGGGCCTTCCAGCACCGATGCGTTCTTGGCGTGCAGGTCCCCGTTGCCGGTCAGCCAGGCAAAGACAAACTGCAGGTAGAGGTTTCTCACGGCGACGGCGTTGGCCTTGCAGAGCCGGGCCAACGCCAGCACTACGTCCTCCGAATTCACGGCATATTTTGACGCCGGAGGAAGGTCCAGGACCTGCGCGGCATCTTCCATGGCAAGACGCAGCAGCCCGTCACCTTGGGTACGGTCGAACCGCTCGACAAGAAGCCCGGGCAGGCCCTTCCGGTCCCGGACAACAGTGTGCTTGGAGACGGGGATTTTCAGGCCTCTTGCGCCCGTGAGGTGGGCCGCCTCGTTGAGGACCAAGTGCGCGTGCCGGGGCGGATCCAGCTTAAGCAGGTAGCGGCGGTTGGCGAGGGCAAGCGGGGTGGTCAGCATCGAGGCGCTGGCCTTGGTCTGGACCCCGGGAAGCCCGTGCAGATCCACGGCCTCGGCCAGGGAAGCAAAGTCCAGGTCCCCCGGGTCCGACGTGTCTGCCAGCGGAGGGGGCTCTGCAGGTGCTTTTCCGGCGGGCACGATCTGGACGTCCCCGGGAACGTCTGAACCGACGGCCAGGAGCAGGCTGAGCTCGTCGCCGAGGCTGGTTTTCACGGCATCTTTGAGGATGGTGAGGCGGTGCCCTTCGGGCAGGAG
>NZ_QAIQ01000716.1 GCF_003061105.1 Arthrobacter sp. HMWF013 | reverse complement strand
CCCTCCACCCTCCCGATTGATAGGTCCACCAGATGCAAACAGTCCGCACCGTCAGCTTCCCCGACCGGCAGCTTCTCGCCGATCTCTCACCCCTGCCCGAGGGGCTGAAGGGAGTGGTGTGGGATTTGAAGACCGATCCCGACGGCGGGACGCTCAGTGAGATCGACGGCGTCATTCTGCCTTACATCGGCGCTGCCGCTGTGCTGGGATCCCTCGCCAAGGCCGGGAACCTGAAGTACGTGCAGACGCAGTCCACCGGATACGACGGCGTCATCGAGGCGGCGGGGCCGGCGGCCGGTGTCGCCAGCGCCTCCGGAGTCCACGCAGCAGCAACCGCGGAGCTGGCCATCGGGCTGATCCTCGCCAAGCTGCGCGGCATCGATCAGGCTGTCCGCGACCAGCAGCACGGCCTTTGGCGGCCGGAGCGCCGCCAGTCCCTGGCGGACAGGCGCGTGCTGTTGGTCGGGGTAGGCGGCATCGGGCACGAAATCGCCCGCCGGCTGGAGCCCTTCGAAGTCACCATCACCCGGGTAGGCAGCTCAGCGCGCACCGACGAACACGGAGAGGTCCATGCCTCCTCGGAACTGCCCGCGCTCGCCGCCACGCACGACATTCTCGTCTCGGTACTGCCGCTGAACGAGCACACCCACCAGCTGATCGGCGAAGAGGTGCTCGCCGCGCTGCCGGACGGCGCGTTGGTGGTGAACGTGGGCCGCGGCTCCGTGGTGGACACGGCTGCCCTGACCAAGGAAGTCCTGTCCGGCCGCCTGCAATGCGCGCTCGACGTCGTGGACCCGGAACCGCTGCCCCAGGACCATCCGATGTGGTCCACCACTAACGCCCTGATCACTCCGCACGTCGGCGGCAACGCCTCGGCGTTTCAGCCCAGGATCCTCAAGCTGCTGCGGAAGCAGCTCGAAGCGCTGGCAGCGGGCCGGGCGCCGGCGAACCTCGTCCAAAACGGCCCCTTCTAAGCCGAATCCCTTCCAGACGCGGCGAGGAGCTGCTCTCTATGACTTCACTTTTTGATTTGTCCGGGCGGGTTGCGTTGGTGACTGGTTCGAGCCGGGGGATTGGTAATTCGTTGGCGCGGGCGTTGGCCGAGGCCGGGGCGACGGTGGTGTTGAACGGTATTAATGCGGAGCGGTTGAAGGCTGC
>NZ_QAIQ01000715.1 GCF_003061105.1 Arthrobacter sp. HMWF013 | reverse complement strand
CGGCGACGGCTTCCAGGTGGTTGTACGTGGTGATGAGGCCATTGCCGTGGTCAATCTCCACCCGGTTGCCGCCACCCCAAGGGTGCCAGCCCGCCGCCCGCACCACCCCGGTGTCCGCGGCGTAGACCCTGGTGCCGCAGCGGGCTGCGTAGTCCTGGCCCAGATGAAAGTCCCCGCCGGAGCCGGTGAGCGGACTGACCCGGTACCCAAAGTGTGAGCTCTCGTTGAGCACTTCCAGCGGAGCCATCAGGGATCCAGCGGGCGGCCGCTTCAAGCCTGCCGAGGCAACATTGAGCTTGGGCTGCTCACCCTTTGCCACGCTCGTAACGATGGTGCGGTGGAAAGGGACCAGCGCCCTGGCGTCGATAGCAAAGCCGCCGGCCGGCGCCGGAAGCGGCGTCTGTTCGACGGTCCCGGACGGGCCCACCGACGGAGGGGTGACCACAGACGTTGCGGGGCCTGCGCTCAGGGCTGCCGGACCGACGTCGGACGTTTTGCCGGGCGGCGGGATCCATGGGAGTCCGAGAGCCAGGGCTGAGGCAGAAACCGCCACGGCGGCCGCGAGCACGCGCACCGCTGAAGCACAGGGTCCGGCGGACTCCCTCCCGCGGCCTGCTCCCCAATGATTTCCCACGCGTCGACTCCCGGATAGACCCGCTGGACCCCAATCCGAACAGGCGTACCCTCTCATGGGACCACATCGAATGGAGCCTGTGAACCCCGGCGTCCAAGCGTTGTGGATATTTTGTGGCCCCCAGCCGGTGGGCCGTCCTGCCGGCAGGAAATCTGCGACAGAATGGGGATATGCGCAACCTCCTCAGGGAATGGCAGGGCGAGTTGAAGCGTGCCTTTACCGGCAGCGCTGATGCCCTTCCGGCATGGGTTCCGCACCTTGCCGAAGGGGACGATCCCGGCTACCACCTGCCAGGCTCCGCGGTGTGGGCGGTGCATGGTTCCATGCCGACAATTGTTGCCGGGATCCGCGCGCTGCTGATGCAGGCCCTGCATCCTGCCGCCTTGGCCGGAGTCCACGAGCATTCGGCTTTCCGGGACGATCCGTTGGGCAGGCTGGCCCGGACCATCCGCTGGATCTTCACCGTGACGTACGGGTCCAAGGCTGCCGCCGAGGAGGCGTCGGCGCGGCTTCGGCGCCTGCACGAGCCCGTGCAGGGCAGCTTCACCAACGGCCACGGCATGCAGCGAAGCTACTCGGCCAACGATCCCGATCTGGCACGGTGGGTCCACATCGCCTTCGTGGACGCTTTCCTGACGGCCCACAAGATCTGGGGCGGCACCATCCCGGGCGGCCCGGATGCCTATGTCCGTGAGTGGGCCCAGGCCGGCCGGCTGATGGGGGTAGAGGATCCGCCGCTTACCGAGGCGGAGATGCGCGGGCAACTGGACCGCTGGTACGACGCCGGGGAGCTCCGCGCGGACAGCCGGCTCGCAGAAACTGTTGAGTTCATCCGCAACCCGCCGCTGCATCCGCTGCTGCGCCCGGGCTACCGGGTGATGTTCGCAGGCGCCGTGTACAGCCTCGAGCCGAAGTACCGCCGCATGCTTGGTCTTCGCGTGCCGTCTTTAGGGCCCCTCCCCCTGCCGGTGCGGTTCGCCACCACAGTGGCTCTCGGCGTCGTACGCCTGGCATTGGGACGGCGGGGACCCAGCGAACTCGCTGCCCGCGAGCGGCTCAGGCGGCTGGGCTACAACTTCGACAGCTGAAAATATCACCGTCGAGGGAAAAATCGGCTCCGGATAGCCCATGCAGATGAAATGCGGGTGTGCCCGCAAAATGCAAAATCCCGGCCCTGACATAGGTCAGGACCGGGATTAATTGCGCGGAGAATGGGGGATTTGAACCCCCGAGGGCGTTAACCCAACACGCGTTCCAGGCGTGCGCCATAGGCCGCTAGGCGAATTCTCCAGCTGCTTCTGAATCAAAAGCAGATACTAGACTACCTGAACTTTTCGGCTTCGCCCAATTGACGCCCCGGGCCCCAGCCCGCACGGCCGGCCCGAGGAAACGACCCCGCGCCTTAACGCCAAAATGGACGCCCCCAACGCGCCCATTCCACCGGTACCCGTTGAGCTGCCGGGTCCGGCCGTCGCGCCAGGCCCCGCAGCTCACAATCTTGAGATTGCCCCAATCGGTGTACATACCCATGATCAGGCCTGCCCGCCGGATAAGCAATGAAAAGTGGGCGTTGACACCTGCGGTTACTGGGACGATGAAGCCATGACCCGCCTGAATGCCCTGGTGATTTACGTCCCTGCGACCCACACCGAAATGCTGCTGTCAGCCATCGGCGATGCCGGAGCGGGCCAGCTGGGCAACTACTCGCATTGTTCCTTCATCACACCCGGGACCGGCCACTTCACGCCGGGCGTAGGGGCGACGCCATTCATTGGCGGGGAAGGGCGGGCGGCCACCGTGGCTGAAGACAGGATCGAATGCGTTGTTGAGGAAGAGCTGCTCGAGGCCGTGGTGCTGGCCCTGCGCGCTGCCCACCCGTATGAGGAGCCTGCTTTTATGAGCTGGCCGGTGGACGGCTGGCGCTAGCCTGCCCGCGGGCCGGCCGGGGGCATTCCGGGGG
>NZ_QAIQ01000008.1 GCF_003061105.1 Arthrobacter sp. HMWF013 | reverse complement strand
CGATGCAGCGGTGTACATCGACCTCGCAGCCCAGGACGCTGCAGCCGAAAACGTGCTGGCGGACTGGCTGCGGGACAAGGACATCCCGAAGGTCATGCACGGCTACAAGGCAGCGCTGAAAGCCCTGTCCAGCAGGGGCCTCGGCCTGGAAGGCGTCGTGGACGACACCTCGATTTCCGGATACCTCATCCAACCGGACCGCCGCACCTATGACCTGGCCGAGCTGGCCCAGCACCACCTGAACGTCGGCCTTCCGTCCGGGACCGCCAAGGCGGGCCAGCTTGAACTTGCGTTCGACGACGGCGACGCCGCCGCTGCCGGTGCGCTCGTCCAGGTGGCCGCCGTCGTCCAGGCCCTGAGCCGTTACTTCGATTCGGAACTGGCGGAGCGGAAGGCCGCAGACTTGCTGGCCACCCTTGAACTTCCGGTCAGCCGGGTCCTGGCTGATATGGAGCTCGCCGGCATCGCCATCGACATGCAGCGCATGGATGAACAGCTCGCCGATCTGGCAAAGGTCATTGACAACGCCCAGGAGCTGGCCTTCGCAGCGATCGGCCATGAGGTCAACCTCGGCTCACCCAAGCAGCTCCAGACGGTCCTCTTCGAGGAACTCCAGCTGCCGAAGACCAAGAAGATCAAGTCCGGCTACACCACGGACGCCGCGTCACTGAAGAACCTGCTGGAGAAGACCGGCCACGAATTCCTGGTCCAGCTCATGGCCCACCGGGAGTCCTCCAAGCTGCGCCAGATGCTCGAATCACTCAAGAAGTCAGTGACTGAGGACGGCCGGATCCACACCACGTACGCGCAGAATGTGGCGGCCACGGGCAGGATCTCCTCCAACAACCCCAACCTGCAGAACATCCCCATCCGTAGTGAGGAAGGCCGGCGCGTCCGCGGCATCTTTGTGGTCAGCGAAGGGTATGAATGCCTGTTGTCGGCGGACTACTCGCAGATTGAAATGCGCATCATGGCGCACCTCTCCGGAGACGCCGGGCTGATCCAGGCCTACAAGGACGGCGAGGACCTCCACCGGTTTGTGGGCTCCAACATCTTCCATGTCCCCACGGACCAGGTGACCAGTGCCATGCGCTCCAAGGTCAAGGCGATGTCCTACGGCCTGGCCTACGGGCTGACCTCGTTCGGCCTCTCCAAACAGCTGGAGATTTCGGTGGATGAGGCACGGACCCTCATGAAGGAGTACTTCGACCGCTTCGGCGCCGTCCGCGACTACCTCCGCGGAGTGGTGGACCAGGCCCGGATCGATGGCTACACCGCCACCATCGAAGGGCGCCGCCGGTACCTCCCGGACCTGACCAGCACGGACCGTCAGCTGCGGGAGAACGCGGAGCGGATCGCACTGAACTCGCCCATCCAGGGATCGGCGGCCGACATCATCAAGCGCGCCATGCTCGGTGTGCACTCGGAACTCGCCGCCCAGGGCCTCAAGTCACGTATGCTCCTGCAGGTCCATGATGAACTGGTGCTCGAGGTGGCCGCCGGCGAACGTGAGGCAGTGGAAAAGCTCCTGACCGGGCAGATGGCCGGCGCGGCCGATCTCAGCGTCCCGCTGGAGGTCCAGATCGGTGTGGGTCCCAGCTGGTACGACGCCGGCCACTAGGAACGGGACCGCGGAGCATGGCGGGGCGCACGGTGGACAAGTACGACGTCAGGAAACAGTTCAAGGAACTGTATGCGCCCCGCCCTGATGATTTTAAGCTGGTCACGGTCCCGCCGATGAATTACCTGATGCTGGATGGACAGGGCAATCCAGGGACGGCTCCTGCCTACGCCGCTGCCCTGGAGGCGCTGTACTCCGTGTCCTACGCAGTGAAGTTCGCCAGCAAGCACGCGGGGCGGGACTACGTGGTGGGCCCGCTGGAAGGCCTGTGGACGGCGGATGATCCCGGCTCTTTCACCCGTGGCGACAAAGACAGCTGGAAGTGGACCATGATGATCCCGCAGCCACACTGGATCGGCTCCCGGGAGATCGGCGATGGGATCACGAAGGCCTCCGCGAAGAACATCCCGGGGCTGGACGGACTCCGCTTTGAGACCCTGGACGAGGGGCTCTCGGTCCAGATCCTGCACATCGGCAGCTACGACGACGAGGCGCCCACGCTGCACCGTCTGCACAGTGGGTTCATGCCGGCCAACGGTTTCGGATTTGCCGGGGCCCACCACGAGATCTACCTCAGCGACCCCCGCAGGGTGCCGTCGGAAAAGCTCAAAACCATCCTTCGCCAGCCAGTGCGGAAGCTCTGACCCAGCGCCCGGGCCGAGCGTGTTGTTGCTGGCCAGACCCGGGTTGGATTGGTTAGGCTCGGCTCTGTGCCTGATGTGAGTGCGGACTACGAAATCCGGCGGTTTGAGCCGGCAGCCAAAGATGACCCTGCCTACGTTCAGTCGGTTGCATGGATGCGGGCCGTGGCCTTCGGCTTCCACGACGTGCGCCGTTCCGATGAGCGGGTGGACAAGGGCATCGAGATGCAGCGCGCCGACGGGCGGGTGATGACCGGCGTCTACCAGTCGGGAACGGTCGCGGGCCATTCACTGGGTGCGGACGTGCCCGTCGCCACTTTCGGGACCTTGGTCAAGACCCTGAACATCGGATTCGGAAGGCTGCTGCCAACCCGGCTGGTGACCGCCGTGACCGTCCGGACCTCACACCGCCGGCGCGGGCTGCTGCGCCGCATGATGGTAGAGGACCTCACCCTTGCCCGTCGGGATGGCCTGGCAATGGCTGCGCTCACTGCCTCCGAAGCGTCAATCTATGGCCGATTCGGGTTTGGTGTGGCCACGTCTGAGCAGTCCATCACAGTGGACACCACCACCAGGTTCAGGCTGAACCACACTCCCGTGGGAAGCGTCGAGGTAGCCGATCCCAAAGTCCTCCTGGACCTGGCTCCGGTGGTATTCGACCGAAAGCACCGGGGCACACCCGGCTCCATCGACCGCCATGAGTTCTACCGCGAGTTCATCTCCGGATCTGTCAGCCGTGATGGCGGCGAGGATCCCAAGGTCAAAGTCGCGTTGCATTACGCGCCCGACGGCGAAGTGGACGGCTACGTCTCCTATAAGTTCGCCGGCTGGTCCAACAAGCCGTACACCATGGAAGTCCTGGACCTCGTGGCGGTGAACCGTTCTGCGTATCTGGAATTGTGGCAGTACCTTGGGGCCATTGACCTGGTCGAACGGGTCTCCTGCGAGGAAGCCCCTGTAGATGACGCGCTGGGCTGGGCGCTTGAAGATGCCCGCTGCGTCGAGGCTTCGGCAGCCCGGGATATGCTCTGGCTCCGCATCCTGGACGTGGCGGCGGCGTTGGAGGCCCGGCACTATCCGGCCGACGGCCGGCTCGTGCTCAAAGTGGCCGATTCCCTCGGCCTGGCGGACGGCACGTTTGCCTTGGCGGTGTCCGGCGGCTCTGCTGTCGTCACCGACGCCGGCACCACTGCAGCCGACCTCGAACTGGATGTCGCGGCGTTGTCGTCGATATACCTGGGCGGCGTGAATCCGGTAACGCTGGTTGACGCCGAACGCATCCTCGAGCACACACCGGACGCAGCGTTCCGCGCCGCCCGGATGTTCGCCGTCGAACGCCCGCCCCACTGCCTCACGCACTTCTGAGCAGACCTGGCAGCAGCTGAACCCCTGAACAGGCCAAAGGCTTTGCCATGCGCTTTGACCCGTGTTGGCCGCTGCGACTAGAATAAGTGGGCGCGCACTACGTGCTCGTTTCTAGAATCCACAAAATCAGGAAGACCCGGCCGGACCTCGCGGTTTGGCCGAGACCTGCGCCTGCGTTCCATAACGCGGGCGCGGTGGTTTTCCTGACCGACTAACTATCCACAACGGAGCCCCTACTACATGACCATCACCTCCACCGAGAAGCCCGGTACCCCCGTAGTCGCTATTAACGACATCGGTACCGCTGAGGACTTCCTCGCAGCAGTCGACGCCACCATCAAGTACTTCAACGACGGAGATCTCGTCGAAGGTACCGTCGTCAAGGTCGACCGCGATGAAGTTCTGCTCGACATCGGTTACAAGACCGAAGGTGTCATCCCCTCCCGCGAGCTGTCCATCAAGCATGACGTTGATCCCGGAGACGTTGTCTCCGTTGGCGATCTCGTCGAAGCCCTGGTGCTCACCAAGGAAGACAAAGAAGGCCGCCTGATCCTCTCCAAGAAGCGTGCTCAGTACGAGCGCGCCTGGGGCGACATCGAGAAGGTCAAGGAAGAAGACGGTGTTGTCACCGGTACCGTCATCGAGGTTGTCAAGGGTGGTCTTATCCTCGACATCGGTCTGCGCGGCTTCCTGCCCGCATCCCTCGTCGAGATGCGCCGTGTGCGCGACCTTGCTCCGTACATCGGTCAGAAGATCGAAGCCAAAATCATCGAGCTGGACAAGAACCGCAACAACGTTGTGCTGTCCCGCCGTGCATGGCTCGAGCAGACCCAGTCCGAGGTCCGCTCCACGTTCCTCAACAAGCTGGAAAAGGGCCAGGTCCGTCCCGGCGTCGTTTCCTCCATCGTCAACTTCGGTGCATTCGTGGACCTGGGCGGCGTAGACGGACTCGTTCACGTTTCCGAGCTGTCCTGGAAGCACATCGACCACCCGTCCGAGGTTGTCGAAGTTGGCCAGGAAGTCACCGTCGAGGTTCTCGAGGTCGACCTGGACCGCGAGCGCGTCTCCCTGTCGCTCAAGGCTACGCAGGAAGATCCGTGGCAGACCTTCGCCCGCACCCACGCCCTCGGCCAGGTTGTTCCGGGTAAGGTCACCAAGCTGGTTCCGTTCGGTGCGTTCGTTCGCGTCGAAGACGGCATCGAAGGCCTCGTTCACATCTCCGAGCTGGCCGTGCGCCACGTGGAGCTGGCAGAGCAGGTTGTCTCCGTTGGTGACGAGCTGTTCGTCAAGGTCATCGACATCGACCTCGAGCGCCGCCGCATCTCCCTCTCCCTCAAGCAGGCTAACGAGGGCGTTGACGCCGAGTCCACCGAATTCGATCCGGCTCTCTACGGCATGGCCGCTGAGTACGACGAAGAGGGCAACTACAAGTACCCGGAGGGCTTCGATCCGGAGTCCAACGAGTGGCTTGAAGGCTACGAGAACCAGCGCGCCGCCTGGGAGCAGCAGTACGCTGACGCCCAGACCCGCTGGGAAGCCCACAAGAAGCAGGTTGCCCAGCACGCTGCCGATGACGCTGCAGCTGCAACGTCCGGTGAGAGCGATTCCGGCACCACCAGCTACTCCTCCGAGCCTGCTGCCGAGTCCAACGCCGGAGCCGGTACCCTGGCTTCGGACGAGGCTCTCGCAGCTCTGCGTGAGAAGCTGACCGGCAACTAATTTGCCAACGGCCCGGTAAGTCCCGGACTGACACAGCGGGCCCCCTGCGGATTGCAGGGGGCCCGCTGTGTTTAAGCCGGTTCGCGTCCGTCGTCGGCCCGGCTGCGCCGTTGGTTCGCATGCGCCGTCGGTCAGGGGGAAAGCACGACGACGGCACTCACCGCACCGTCGTCGTCGTGCGTCAGGGCGGCACCTGCGGAGGTGAGGATGCGCTGGGCGCCGGTATTGCCGGCAGTGGTGTGGGCCACCACCTGCTGCAGCCCGGCGCGGCAGGCCTCAGCCAGGACCAGGGCCAGCGCGGCACTGCCAACGCCTCGGCCGCGGTAGCCCCGGCCCAGCCAGATGCCGGTCTCCGCCGTCGCGTGTCCGGCCTCTGAGTGTTGGGCCCCTACGTGTTGGGCCGTTGAGTCCTGCACCCGTTTGAGCCTGATACAGCCGGCCGGGATGCCCTCGTACAGTACAGCCCAGCTTTTTTCGCGGGCCGGTCCGTCCAGGCCGGCCGCAGCCGACCGGTGGTAGGCGCGGAACCAGGCAATCCGTTCGTCGGTCCAGCCGGCCGCCATGCCAAGCGGCGGGGTGACGTCGTCCGGGGAAGCATCGCGCAGGGCCAGTTCAACCAGGTATGCCAGCAGGTGTTCGTCGATGTCAGCCAGGCGGACCTTGGCCGAGGCCGGCTCAGGGGAGGGGGACATCAATCCACTCCGTTCCGCCTGGAATAAGCGTGGCTTGCCCCGCGGTGAGTGCAAGAACGCGCTCGGCGGCTGCTGTCATCTCGGCCGGCTGGTCGGGGACAGCCACGCGAAGGACCGTGTCCTGGGCACCATAGCTGGACTCAGCCATCACCAACCCGGCGGCCCTCAGATCGTTCTCCAGCCGGCCGGCAGCCGCGTGCGGAACGGCGGCTGCGCAGATCCGCAGCCGGCGGCGCCTCACCAGGGGTGCAGTTTCGAGGGCAGATGACACCGACTCGGAATAGGCGCGCACCAGTCCACCCGCCCCGAGCAGGATCCCGCCGAAGTAACGGACGACGACGGCGCTGACGTCACTGAGGTCAGTCGCCCCCGGCGCGGTTTCGCGCTTCAGGAGTGCTTCGAGCATGGGGATGCCGGCCGTGCCTGACGGTTCGCCGTCGTCATTGGAACGCTGGATATCCCGGTCCGGTCCGAGCACGAACGCGGAGCAGTGATGGCGGGCATCGTGGAATTCGCGGCGCAGCCCGGCAACGAGCTCCCGCGCGGAGTCCTCGCTGTCCGTGCGGCGCAGGACGGTGATGAACCGGGAGCGTTTGACCTCGATCCCGTGCCGGAAATCCGGTCCTGAGGCAAGGGTTGTGTAGACCGTCGCCCGGCTGTCTTGCTCTGTCACCGGCCAAGTCTATTCCCCACCGCTTCCCTCACCTCGCTGCGCTCGGTCAGGTAACCCGGGCGGCGTGGGCCCACGGGTAGTCTGGTCGGGTGCTGAAAATCGGGTTGACGGGCGGCATCGCCTCAGGAAAGTCAGTGGTGGCCGCGCGCCTGGCCGGGCTTGGAGCCCTGGTGGTGGACGCGGATGCGCTGGCCCGTGAGGTTGTGGCGCCGGGAACCCCGGGACTGGCGCGCGTGGTGGAAGCCTTCGGCTCTGAGATGCTGGCCGCCGACGGCTCGCTGGACCGGGCCCGGCTGGGGGCCCTGGTCTTCGGCAATGCGGCCCAGCTGGCCGTACTGAACGGCATTGTCCACCCCTTGGTCCGTGAAGCAGCAGCGGGCATTATTGCGGCGGCCGGTGAAGGTTCCATCGTGGTCCAGGACATTCCGTTGCTGGTGGAGACCGGGCAGGGCAGCGCCTTCCATCTCGTGCTCGTGGTGGATGCGCCGGATGACGTCCGGATCGGACGGATGCTGGAGCGCCGCGGTATGACGGCGGACGAGGCGCTGTCCCGCATGGCTGCGCAGGCTACGCGGGAAGAACGGCTGGCCGCCGCCGACGTCGTCCTGGACAACTCCGGCTCCCTCGAGGACCTGGCAGAGCAAGTGGACAGGCTCTGGACCGGCCGGCTGGTGCCGTTCGCAGACAACATCCGCCGGGGAGTCAGGGCGGCCAGGCCTGGCGCCGCAGTCCTGTCCGCGCCACAGGAGGACTGGGCACTCCAGGCGGCACGGCTGGCAGCCCGGCTCAGGGCCGCGGCCCCTGGTGACATTCTCGCCGTCGACCATATCGGCTCAACTGCCGTGCCGGGTCTGGCGGCAAAGGACGTGATCGACCTGCAGGTCACGGTGGCTGGCCTCGACGTCGCGGACAAGATCGCCCCGCTGCTGGCGGATGCAGGCTTCCCGCTGGTACCGGGGGCCGGTTTCGACACCCCGAAACCTTCCACACCGGATCCGGCACAGTGGCAGAAACGCTTCCACGCAAACGCGGACCCTGGCCGCGCAGTGAATGTGCACGTCAGGCAGGCCGGATCGGCGGGGTGGCGGTACGCGCTGCTTTTTCGGGACTGGCTCAGGAGCGATCCGGAAGCTGCCAGGTCCTATGGGGAACATAAGCGCTCCCTGACCGAACAACTGGCCGGCAGCCGAGGCACCCGGGCCTACGCGGAGGCAAAGGAGCCGTGGTTCACGGACGTAGCCTGGCCCCGTATGGATGCGTGGTCTGCCCGCACCGGGTGGGCGCCGCCGTCGTACGGCAACTGATTCCTGAGCGGCACTGCCGGCAGCGCCGGCGCTGTTCGCCTGTAACTGATCCGGCTGTTACTGTCGGCCCCCGGTTGTAGATTAGAGGCATGAGCCTTGCCCAGGAGATCAACCGTGTTGTAGCGCCGTTTGAAGTCATCAGCGAGTTCCAGCCGGCCGGTGACCAGCCCGCGGCCATCGCGGAACTGACCGAACGGATCAGGAACGGCGAGAAGGACGTCGTCCTTCTCGGTGCCACCGGTACAGGTAAAAGCGCCACCACAGCGTGGCTCATCGAACAGATCCAGCGCCCCACCCTGGTGATGGTCCAGAACAAGACCCTCGCCGCCCAGTTGGCCAATGAATTCCGTGAACTGCTGCCCAACAACGCGGTGGAGTACTTCGTGTCCTATTACGACTACTACCAGCCCGAGGCCTACGTGGCGCAGACGGACACCTTCATCGAGAAGGACTCCTCCATCAACGAGGAAGTGGAACGGCTCCGGCACTCCGCCACGAACGCTCTGCTGACCCGCCGGGACGTCATCGTCGTGGCCACAGTGTCCTGCATCTACGGCCTGGGTACTCCTGAGGAATACATCGCCGGGATGGTCACGCTCCGCAAGGGTGCGGAGATGAACCGTGATGATCTCCTCCGGAAGTTTGTCTCCATGCAGTACGCGCGGAACGACATGGACTTCCACCGCGGCACGTTCCGGGTCCGCGGGGACACCGTGGAAATCATCCCGATGTACGAGGAACTGGCCATCCGGATCGAGTTCTTCGGCGACGAAATCGAAAACATCCACACCCTCCATCCGCTGACCGGTGAAGTGATCCGGGACGAAGAGGAAATGTACGTCTTCCCCGCCTCGCACTACGTCGCAGGTCCTGAGCGGATGGCCCGGGCCATCAAGCGGATCGAGGACGAACTCGCGGACCGGCTGAAGGTGCTCGAAAGCCAGAACAAGCTGGTGGAGGCCCAGCGGCTCCGGATGCGGACCACCTACGATCTCGAGATGATGCAGCAGATGGGCTTCTGCAACGGCATCGAGAACTACTCCTCGCATATCGACGGCCGCGCCGCAGGAACCGCTCCGCACTGCCTCATCGACTACTTCCCGGATGACTTCCTGCTGGTGATCGACGAATCCCACGTCACCGTCCCGCAGATCGGCGCCATGTACGAAGGCGATATGTCCCGCAAGCGGAACCTGGTGGACTTCGGCTTCCGCCTGCCCTCTGCCATGGACAACCGGCCGCTCAAGTGGGATGAATTCCTCCAGCGCGTGGGCCAGACGGTCTACCTTTCCGCCACCCCCGGAAAATACGAACTCGGCAAGGCGGACGGCTTCGTTCAGCAGATCATCCGGCCCACCGGACTGATCGATCCCGAAGTGGTGGTCAAACCCACCAAGGGCCAGATCGATGACCTGCTGGGCGAAATCAAGGCCCGCACAGCGAAGAATGAACGCATCCTGGTCACCACTCTGACCAAGCGGATGGCGGAAGACCTCACGGACTACCTGCTGGGCCACGGCATCAGGGTGGAATACCTGCACTCGGACGTTGATACCCTGCGCCGTGTTGAGCTGCTGCGGGAACTCCGGATGGGCAAGTTCGACGTCCTGGTGGGCATCAACCTGCTCCGGGAAGGCCTGGATCTTCCCGAGGTCTCGCTGGTGAGCATCCTGGACGCCGACAAGGAAGGCTTCCTGCGCTCGTCCACGTCGCTGATCCAGACCATCGGCCGCGCAGCCCGCAACGTCTCGGGGCAGGTGCACATGTACGCGGACCGCATCACCGATTCCATGGCCCATGCCATCGACGAGACGAACCGGCGCCGCGCCATCCAGGTGGCTTACAACACCGAGCACGGGGTGGACCCGCAGCCGCTGCGGAAGAAGATCGCCGATATCACGGACCAGCTGGCCAAGGAAGACGCCGACACCCAGGAGCTGCTGAACAACAACCGCCTGGCCAAGGGCGCCAAACGCGGAAAGTCCGCGGCAAAGGGCGCAGCCCAGGTCCGGGCCGATGGCCTGGCGGCAGCACCGGCAGAGGACCTGGTGGGGCTGATCGAACAGCTGACCGAGCAGATGCACGGTGCTGCAGCGGAACTTCAGTTCGAAGTTGCCGCCCGGATCCGCGACGAAGTCAGCGAGCTCAAGAAGGAACTGCGCCAGATGCAGGCGGCCGGTCATGCCTAGCTGCTGTACAGTTAAGGTCACGTAGGGGAGTATCCCGAGCGCTACGATCGTCAACACGCCAGGCACAGCTGCCTGGCCGGGCGTAGCGGGCCACCACATCAGCACCAAGTGCACAGGCTGGCCGGAGAGACTTACACCGCTTCTCTGTACCCTGCGAAAGGCTATCCTGTGCCCGAATTGCCTGTTTGGTTTGAGGTCGGCTCTCTTGTCGTCCTTGGCCTGATCCTCCTGATTGACCTGTTCCTTGTGGTCAAGCGTCCCCATGAACCTTCCATGAAGGAAGCCGGCCTGTGGGTCGCTTTTTACGTGTCGCTTGCCCTGGTGTTCGCCGGCGCCATGTTCGCCTTCACCGGCGCGGAGTTCGGCGGCCAGTTTGTGGCCGGCTGGGTCACCGAATACAGCCTCAGCATCGACAACCTCTTTGTCTTCATCATCATCATGGCCCGGTTCTCCGTGCCGCGTAAGTACCAGCAGGAAGTCCTGATGGTGGGCATCATCATCGCGCTGATCCTGCGCGGTATCTTCATCCTGCTCGGCGCCATCGTGATCGAGCAGTTCAGCTGGGTGTTCTACATCTTCGGCGCCTTCCTCCTCTGGACCGCCTGGAAGCAGGCCCAGGATGAAGGCGAGGATGAAGAGGACAAGGAAAACCCGCTCATCGCGCGGATCCGCAAGGTCATCCCTATGTCGGAAAAGTTCGACGGCGGCAAGCTGCGCACCACGGTGGACGGCAAGAAGGTCTTCACCCCCATGCTGATCGTGTTCATCACCATTGGCCTGACGGATCTCCTCTTCGCTGTTGACTCGATTCCCGCAATCTTCGGCCTGACGCAGAGCCCTTTCATCGTCTTCACCGCGAACCTGTTCGCACTGATGGGCCTGCGCCAGCTCTACTTCCTGCTCGGTGGCCTGATGAACCGCCTGATCTACCTGAAGCACGCCCTGTCCTTCATCCTCGCGTTCATCGGTGTGAAGCTCGTCCTGCACGCCATGCACGTGAACGAACTGCCGTTCATCAACGGCGGCAAGCACATCGAATGGGCGCCGGAGATCCCCACGTTCGTCTCCCTGGCCGTCATCGTCGGCACCATCATCGTCGCAGTCGTTGCCAGCCTGGTCAGCTCCAAGGCCAAGTCCGCACACCTTGATCCCCGCCTCGAGGAAGACGTCAAGAAGAGCCTGTCCGACGCCGAGTAAGGCATCCTCCGCTCACAGCCTGAACCAGCGATCCCGGCCGCACCTGCGGCCGGGATCGCTGTTTAACCCCGCCCTGAAAACGTTAGGAAATCCCCCCCTGTTGCCTCATTGCAATACCTCCGGGAAGACTGATTCGTTGCCT
>NZ_QAIQ01000103.1 GCF_003061105.1 Arthrobacter sp. HMWF013 | reverse complement strand
GATCCACACAGCGTGGATCACCTGTTTCAGGAGGTCATCATGTCAGAGCCGTTCATTTACTTCAGCACGTACGCGGTGCGCGAAGGACACCTTGATGAGGCCCTCGATTCATGCCGCGACGTCGCGCGGCTTGTGGAGAGCCGCGAGCCCCGGATGCTGGTGTTCCACTTCTTCGCCGACGAATCGGGCCGGCAGATCACCTGCCTTCAGGTCCATGCCGAATCAGAGTCCATGGCCAACCACATGTCTCTGATCAGCGAGCATCTGGCGCGGTCAGGGTCGTG
The DNA here is from genome assembly GCF_003061105.1 of Arthrobacter sp. HMWF013. GTDB lineage: Bacteria > Actinomycetota > Actinomycetes > Actinomycetales > Micrococcaceae > Arthrobacter. Next base: position 4,019 of record NZ_QAIQ01000103.1, on the reverse strand, counting down.
GCTCGAGTCCTTCAGCAATGCGGTCGCCCTGGGCGAGGCCCCGGCGGTCATGACGCAGTGGTATCAGGAGGCCGGCGAGCAACTGGCCCGGTTCCCCCGGCACGTCGCGGGCGTCACCAGGGTGGGGGCACCCGTCGGATGAGCTCACCGCCACGGCAGTAACGGTGCTGTAACGCACCGCTGATCCACTGGTACCTGTGTTCCCTCGCGTATAAGGACGGTGTTATGGGACAACCGTGGAGTTCCCTCCGGGTGGCAGGTGTGGCACTGGAGGTCCCGGCGCAGCTTGCACCCTCACATGAACGCGCCATCGAGGGCGGTGCTGCCGTCCTCGAGGGCGCCGGCATGCGCCTGACCGTGGACACGAGCCCCTTCGCCGACCCCCTCACCCGCTACGCGGACAAACCCGGCTACGAGCACTGGCAGGAAACCGTGGGCAGTGACACGGCGGACTTCGTCTCGTTCGAGGAGGAGGGCATCTGCACCGTCGCCGCCACTTTCCCCGGCCGCGCCACCGCCGTCGTCCATCTGTCCGCCGGCGAAGAACGGGGCACCGCCCTGCAGATCCTGCGAAGCATCCGAACAGATCAAGGAGAGTCCAATGACTGATGAGCAGTACCCCGCGGCCCCTTACCTCGCCGCCGTCGAAAACACCGCGCCGGGGGAACGGAATCCGGGCTTCAGCAAGGTGCAAAGTTACCTCGAGCGATTTGGCTACCTGGGGGAATCAACTCACAGGGAACTGGGCGTCCTGGACGATCCCACCGAAGGGGCCCTCAAGAATTTCCAGGAGTTCTTCCATCTGCCCGTCACCGGCGTGTTCGACGATGCCACCCGCGAAGCAATGATGCGGCCACGCTGCGGGCTGCCGGACATGCTTGCCGGTGACATCGCCTTTGCCACACAGTGCGCGTGGGCGGACCGGACACTGACTTATGCCTTCGACACCGGCACCGACGACGTCGCGGGCACGGCCGAGTTCGACGCCATCAGGCGGGCCATCCAGAGCTGGCAGGCGTTGGGCGGACTGACCTTCACTGAGGTGGCACTCGGCTCCAGCCCGGACATCCGCGTCGGATGGCGGCCGGCAGCGGACCCGGACCATTCGATGGTTGGCGGGGTCCTGGCCCACGCCGATTTCCCTCCCGGGTGCAGTGTCATCACCAATACCCTGCCCAAGCCGGTCCACTTTGACGACAGCGAGCATGTCTGGAGCGTGGGTGCCGCTGCCAGCGCCTTCGATATCGAGACGGTGGCCCTGCACGAATTCGGCCATATCGTCGGGCTGGCGCACTCCAGCGTGGCGAACGCCGTGATGGCCCCCACCGTGGCGTCAAACTCCACCAAGCGCGTCCTTACCCAGGACGACATCGACGGATTCCGGTCGCTGTACCCGGCCGCCCCGCAGGCTTGGTCCGGCTGGAACTCCCTGGGCGGTGTCATCACCTCCGACGTATCTGCGGGCAACAACAAGGACGGCCGGCTGGAGGCGTTCGCCCGGGGCACCGACGGCGCCGTATGGCACCGCTGGCAGACGGCACCCAACGGCAACTGGGCCGGCTGGCACTCCCTCGGCGGGGTCATCACCACCGACATCGCCGTGGCCAGCAACCAGGACGGACGCCTGGAAATCTTTGCCCGGGGCACTGACAACGCCCTCTGGAACAAATGGCAAACAGCACCGAACGGCACCTGGTCCGGCTGGAACTCCCTGGGCGGGGTCATCACCGGACCGCCAGCCGCCGGGCGCAACGCCGATGGCAGGCTCGAGGTTTTCGCCCGCGGGACCGACGGCGCCGTCTGGCACCGCTGGCAGACCGCACCGAACGGCACCTGGGCCGGCTGGCATTCCCTGGGCGGCGTGATCACCTCGGAGATCACGGTGGGCAAAAACAAGGACGGCCGCCTGGAGGTTTTCGCCCGCGGCACGGACAACGCCCTCTGGAACAAGTGGCAAACAGCACCCAATGGCACCTGGTCCGGCTGGAACTCCCTGGGCGGCCTCCTCACCTCCAACATCACCATCGGCAGCAACGCCGATGGCCGCCTCGAGGCCTTCGTGCGGGGCACCGACAATGCCCTGTGGCACAAGTGGCAAACGACACCAAACGGCACCTGGTCCGGCTGGCACTCCCTGGGCGGCCTCCTCACCTCCGACATCGCCGTCGGCAAGAACGCGAGCGGCCGGCTTGAGGCCTTTGTCCGGGGCACCGACAATGCCCTGTGGCACATGTGGCAGACGGCGCCTAACAGCGGATGGTCCGGCTGGCACTCCCTGGGCGGCCTCCTCACCTCCAACATCACCATCGGCAGCAACGCCGATGGCCGCCTGGAGGTCTTCGTCCGGGGCACCGACAATGCCCTGTGGCACAGGTGGCAGAACATGCCGTTCCTGACAGAGGAGTCAACCGGGGCTTCGGGTGCAGCGGCCATGGGCGGGGAGGCGGACATATCCTCCGAGGGCGGCGCCCCCGGAACGGCCGACATGCCGGCTGGCGCCATGGGCGGGAACGCGACGGAAAACGGCCAACAACGCCCGGCGGAGCCTGCCATGCCCGCAGGGACAATGGACGGCTCCACGAAGGCCGGGGAATCGGTTTCCGAGAAAATGCCCGCCGGGGGCATGAACGCAACAGTCTGACCAGACACGAGGCAGCACGTACGACGGCGGGCCCGCACAGCCGTCGTACGCCTCTGGTCAAGAATTCCTTGTCGACCGGTAACGCCGAAGTAACGCCGCCTGATGTAGATCTAGCACCATGTCGATGCGTCCGTCGGCAGAATTTTGATGCCCGTCGAACCTGCAGTCCACGCGCCACAGGTGTTTATCACAGCCGGGTAGAGGCCAAAGGAGCCCGAAATGTCTGAACGACTCAACCAGAACATCGTCATTCTGCGTGCCCCTGCGCCGCGCGCAACCCGCGACCCGTTCGACGGTCCGAACGCCCCCGGGCTCGAATCGGCCGTCCAGGGCGTCGCTGAACGCGCAGTGGGGATGACCGTGGAGAGGGACGAGAACCCCTCTAGCTCAACGATCAACGCGCTGCGGAACGATCCCACGGTCCTCAGCTTCGCGCCTACGATGCCAATGAAACTCATCGAACCCCTCGAGGCGGATGCGGCACCCGCCGCCGCTCCCGTGACGTGGGGTGTCAAGGCCGTAGGCGCAGACACCTCGCCTTTCACGGGCGCTGGAGTGACCGTCTCGGTCCTGGACACCGGCATCGACGCCGATCATCCGGCCTTCGCCGGCGTCGACCTGGTCACGAAGGACTTCACAGGTGCCGGCAGCGCCGAGGACGACAACGGCCACGGAACCCACTGCGCGGGCACGATTTTTGGCCGCGACCTGGGAGGCCAGCGGATCGGCGTCGCCCGCGGCGTCCAGAAAGCCCTGATCGGCAAGGTCCTTGGGGGCCCGAACGGCGGGGGCAGCGACACACTTGCCTCGGCAATGCTGTGGGCAGCAGACAACGGCGCCCACGTCATCTCCATGTCGCTGGGCATGGACTTCCCCGGCTGGGTGGACGAACTGGTCAGGGTGAACGGTCTGTCAATCCCGGCCGCCACCTCGATCGCCCTCGAAGGCTACCGCGCCAACGTCCGGCTGTTCGAACAGCTGGCCAACCTCCTCAACGCCCGCGCCTCAGTCGCCCAGACCACAATCGTCGTCGCGGCCGCCGGCAACGAAAGCGAACGCACCGGTAATCCCGCCTACGAGATCAATGTTGCCCCGCCGGCCGCGGCGTTTGGGGTCACGTCCGTGGCGGCTTTGGCCGACGGCGCCAGCGGACTCACCGTGGCACCCTTTTCCAACACAATGGCAACCGTCGCCGGTCCCGGCGTCGGGGTTTTCAGCGCCTGGCTCAACGGCGGCACCAAAACCATCAGCGGCACCAGCATGGCAACGCCACACGTCGCCGGAGTGACGGCGCTCTGGGCCGAACGGCTTCTTGCGCAGGGACCGCTGAGCCCGGTACTCCTCCAGGCCAAATTGATCGGTTCAGGAACATTCAAGC
>NZ_QAIQ01000102.1 GCF_003061105.1 Arthrobacter sp. HMWF013 | reverse complement strand
CCCTGGCCTTCCTCGGGGACGAAGTCACCCTTGACGTGTACGACGACGGCACGGGCTTTTCGCCGGAAGCCGCGGTTTCCGGCCTGGCCGGGCGGGCGGACGGCAGCGGCTTCGGGCTGCGCTCGCTGGCTGCCCGCGTGGGCGAACTGGACGGCTCGCTCGAGGTGGAGGCGGCCCCCGGCGAGGGAACCGTCGTCGCCGTCCGGCTTCCGCTCACCGGAGATGCTTTGTCCGCGGGGGAGCGGTCCTGATGGGGGGCCTCCGTATTCTGCTGGTGGATGACCACCCCGTGGTCCGCGCCGGGCTGCGGGCCATGCTCACCGGATTCGAGGACGTCAGTGTGGCGGCCGAAGCCTCGGACGGGGACGCCGCCCTGCGCGAACTCGCCCGGCTCCGGACCCTGGGGGAGCGGGTGGACGTGGTGCTGATGGACCTGCAGATGGGCACCGGAATGGACGGGGTCACTGCCACGGCGGCGATCCGGCGGCTGGATTCCCCGCCGCCGGTCCTCATTCTGACCACGTACGACACCGAATCGGACATCCTGGCTGCGGTGGAGGCGGGAGCGAGCGGCTACATGCTCAAGGACGCGCCGCCGGAACAGATCCGGCAGGCCGTGCTGGCGGCGTCCGCCGGTGAGACGGCGCTGGCCCCGAAAGTTGCGGCACTGCTGATATCGCGGATCAGCAGCCCGCAAACGGCACTGACCCCCCGCGAGGTGCAGTTGCTTGAACTGCTGGCCACCGGACTGACCAACCGCGCCATCGCCCGGCAGCTGTTCATTTCCGAGGCCACCGTCAAGACCCACCTGGTGCACATCTACGGCAAGCTGGGCGTAGACAACCGGACCTCCGCCATTTCCCTGGCCGCGCAGCGAAGGATCATCCGCGCTCCAGGCCACTAACGGTGCGATACTGGGCGTTCAGCTCTTCGTCGTCAGGGGAACTTCGGAAATGGTCCTGGATACAGCTACGCTGCGGGTCGCCTTCGGCGTCATGGCTTTGGTCCTCGGCTTGCTGTTCTATTTCTCGTCCTACCGGTACACGCGCTCCCCGTACAGCGGCTGGTGGTGCCTGGCGCTGGTCTTCTTCCTTGCCGGATCCGCCGCCTTCCTCCTCGACGGAACACCGCATCAGTGGTGGGCGAATCCGCTGGGCAACGTCCTGCTGGTCCATGGTGGCGTGGCGGTCTGGGCAGGAGCCAGGTCCCTCCGTGATGTCCGGCCGCAGCGGTGGGTTTTCACGGGGGTACCGCTTGTCACGCTCGTGGCCTCCGCACTCGATAACCCCGGCACCAACACCTGGTCCGGCGGCCCGGTATTCCTTGGCGCGATGTGCCTGACCATAGGGCTCGCATCCCGGGAACTGTGGCGGCTGGAGCCAGGTTATTCCCGGGTCAGGGTCCCGATGGCCGCCGCAGCGGGAGGGCTGTCCGTGTTCTATTTCGGCAGGACCCTTGCGTTCCTGCTGGAGGGCCAGAACGGGCCCACCTTCGTCACGATCTTCGGCTCCGCAGTAACAACCCTGGTGACCATGGTCCTGCTGGTGGTGGTGTCCTTCAGCATGTCGGCGCTCAGCAACGAACAGCAGACCAGGACACTGCGGATGGTGGCCACCCGGGACGATCTCACCGGGCTCCTCAACCGCAAGGCATTCCTGGACATGGCCGCGGAACTGCTGCACGATCCAGCCGTCACCCAGGGGACGGGAGCACTGATCCTGGCGGATCTGGACCATTTCAAATCGGTCAACGACACCCACGGCCACGCCGCCGGCGATGTTGCCCTGCAGTCGTTCGCGGGTGCGTGCCTGAACACCGTCCGGTCCACCGATCTGGTGGGCAGGTATGGCGGCGAAGAGTTCGTGCTCCTGCTCCCGGGTGCCTCCGCGTCACGGGCAGAGAAGATCGCGGGCGAGATCAGCCGCCACCTCGCCCAGATCCCCACCACCGACGGCCTGGAGATGCCCACCGTCAGTTACGGTGTTGCCCTGTACAACCCCGGGACCTCCGGTGTGGAGGACCTCATCGCCTCCGCGGACCGGGCGCTGTACATGGCCAAGTCGCAGGGCCGGAACCGGACGGTCCACAGCGACTGAAGCGCGTAGGTCCGGCCGCGAGCCTTTAGGCATCCCTGCCATCCGTCCGGTGGATACCAGCTATCCCAAATGCCTGATTCCCCGATACTCCAAGCCTTGCCACAGTGAGGACAGTCACTTTTTGGCGCCGGAAAAGCGCTGATCCCTGACGTGACCATCACAAGGCTAAGGAAGATTCAATGGAGAATATTCAGCTCGCTGGTACTGAAACCAGCCGCGGGACGCCCGGTGCCGGGGCGAAGACAGCGGGACGGCTCCAGGCGGCCCTTCTTGTCGCCGGCAGCTGCATGCCGGTCCTGGGAGCGGTCCTGCTGGCTCCGGTCCTGCCCACCCTGAACCAGGCGTTCGCGGACACCCCCGGCGTGGCCATCCTGGTGCCGCTCACTCTCACGCTGCCAGCTCTGTTTGTGGCATTGTTTTCGCCCCTCGCCGGGTACGTCGCGGACAGGGTGGGCCGGAAGCAGCTGCTGATCTTCGCCATGTTGGCCTACGCGGCCTTCGGGACGGCCCCGCTGTGGCTGGGCACCCTGGAATACATCGCCCTGTCCCGGGTGGGCGTTGGCATCGCCGAGGCCGCCATCATGACCTGCTGCACCACGCTCATCACCGACTACTACGCGGGCCAGCAGCGGAACAAGTACCTCGGCCTCCAGACCATGGTCAGCGCACTCGCCGCCACCGCCTTCTTCGCGCTCGGCGGCGCCCTCGGCAGCATCAGCTGGCGGACGCCGTTCTGGCTCTATGCGGTCAGCGCCGTCATAGTGATCCCGATGATCTTCAAGCTCTGGGAGCCGGCAAAGAGCCAGCGCACGACGGCGGCCAGGACACCGGTGCCATGGCGGCAGATCGGTGTCCCCGCCGCAGTGACACTGTTCGGCGGGATCGTGTTCTACGCCCTGATTGTGCACCTGCCATATGTCATTACCGGGCTTGGCGTTGCCGACGCCGCCCTGATCGGTCTCGCCGCGGCCATCGCCTCCCTGGCCACGGCAGCCGGGGCCATCTCTTTCCGGTTCCTGGCGAAGCTGGGTACCCGGAACCTGCTGGCGCTCGCCTTCGGGCTGGCCGCCGTCGGACTTTTCCTGGTCTCCATTGCGGGCAGCGTACCGCTGGCCATTGCAGGGGCAGTCATCGCCAGCGCCGGTACGGGCGTGCTGCTGCCCACCCTGCTGACGTGGGCGGTCAACGGCCTGGAATTCCAGCAGCGCGGCCGCGGGACAGGCATCTGGACCGGAACGCTGTTCATCGGCCAGTTCCTGACGCCCATCGTCCTGGGCGTGGCTGCCGGGGCTTTGGGTGGCCTCAGCCTCGCCCTCGGAGCACTGGGAATCGCCTGTGTGGTGGCATTCCTGGCAGTCCTGGTCCGCGGGCCGCGGATGGTGCCCGTCAGCCACTGAACGGGAGCAACTCCCGCCACGGATAACCTATGGGTATGAAGAACCTGGACCTGAACCTGCTGCCCCAGCTGCAGGTCCTGCTGGAGCTGAAGAACGTTTCCCGGGCGGCGGAGCGGCTGCAGCTCAGCCAGCCAGCCACCAGCGCGGCGATGGCCAGGCTCCGGCGCCATTTCGACGACGAACTTTTGGTCCGCAACGGACGCACCTATGAGCTGACGCCCTTTGCTCATTCGCTGGTCCCGCTGGTTGACGAAGCGATGCTTCACGTCCAGCGGGCCACCCGCGTGCGGTCCGGCTTCGATGCCGCCTCGAGTGAGCGGGAGTTCATCATCGCCGCCTCGGACTATGCGGCGGCGCTGATGGTGGGGCCGCTGCGGCGGATCCTGCTGGAAGAGGCGCCGAACGTCTCGGTGGACTTCGTGCCCACCGCCGGTTCCGGCATCCAGGGCCAGATGGCTGACTACTCAAAGATCGACCTGCTCGTAGGGCCCACGGGCTACCACATGCAGGGCGCCACCAAACAGCTCTTCCGGGACAGCTTCGTGGCCGTGGCCGACGCCGGCAACCCCCTGCTCCAGCACCCCCGGCTGACACTGGCGGACCTGGCCACGGTGCCCCACGCCGTCGGCTATTTCGGCGAGGGAATCAGCACTCCGGCGGACAAGCTGTTCGACGCCGGCGGAGTGCAGCGCCGCGTGGCAGCCGTGGTGGCCGGGTTCCTGTCCCTGCCGCTGCTCGTTGAAGGGACTGACCTGGTGGCGCTGGTCCCGCGGATGCTGGCCGCCCGGGCCCAGCGCGGCGGGGACATTGTGGTGCTGGAGTTTGCCGAAGGCTCCGAGGCGTCCCTGGTGGAGGCCATGTACTGGCACCCCTCCCAGACGGAGGACCCTGCCAGCGTCTGGTTGCGGTCCGTGGTGCAGCGGGCCTGTTTGCGGCTGCACGAACTCTTCCCTGTCATGGCCCATCCGGTGACTATCGACGCCGCGGATACCAAGTAGAGCAAACGCGCCGTTCTCCTTCCCGGGCATCCCTGCGAGAAGTGGCGAAATGCGCGCTGTTCCTTGCCTCGGACGAAGCGTCCTATGTAACGGGTGCCAACCTGATGGTCGACGGCGGCTGGTCGGCTGTGCTGCCCGGCTAAAGGTGCTGCGGGGGAGGCGCCTTAACGCATGGCGTCGGAGACGGACATGGCCCCGCCGTGGCCCGCTTGGCCGCCGTCCACGGGGATCTCCGCCCCTGTCACGAATGAGGATAAAGGGCTGAGGAGGAACAGCACGACTCCGGCCACCTCCTCCACGCTTCCCGTGCGGCCCAGCGGCGTCTCTGCGAGGGTGGCCACCCGGAATTCCGGCCTGGCGCCCGCGGTCATGGGAGTGTCGATGAAGCCCGGGTGGACGGTGTTAACGCGGATCCCGCGCGGGCCGAGCTCCATGGCAGCCACCTGGGACAGCCCACGCAGGGCCCATTTGCTGGCGGTGTACGCCACCGGATAGTGCGCAGTCACGCCCGCCACGGAGCCGACGTTCACAATCGATGACCCGCCGCCCATGAGGGGAGCGAGTGCCTGGATCCCCAGCAGGGAGCCGGCCACATTCACCTCGTAGACCCGCTGCAAATCGGCCACCGAAGCGTCCAGCAAGCGGCTGCGCTGGGTGATTCCGGCGTTGTTCACCAGCCCGTCAACGGCCCAGCCCTGCGCCTTGATCCAGCCCGCAAGGCGGGACCAGCCGGACGCGTCGGTGACATCCAGCTGCCGGTAGACCAGCCCGGCGCCAGCCGAAACCGAAGCCGAAGGCAACGCAGTGAGCCCTGCCGGGACATCTGCCGCAAGGTCAGTCGCGATGACGCGCGCCCCGGCTTCCACCAGGAACCGCGCCTCGGCGGCACCCTGCCCCTGGCCGGCACCGGTGACCACTACGGTCCGGCCGTCGAGCTGAAGGGAAACCACCTTAGTGTCCGGCAGAGGCCACTGCGGCAACCCGGTTGCGTGGCCGTGGCCGGGCAGCCACCCGGGTCACGGCCTCGCGCCGCGTCCCCACGGTGTTTTCGATGGTTCCAATGCCCTCCACCGTCATCCGCACTACGTCGCCTGTCTGCAGCGGCGGGGGAGTCTTCGATCCGTTCCGCCCCCAGAGTTCAGCCAGGCAGCCGCTGCCGCAGGTCCCGGAGCCCAGAACGTCGCCGGGCCGCACCACCGAATCCTGCGAGGCGTAGGCCACGAGCTCGGCGAACGGCCAGCCCATGTTGGAGAGCAGGTCCTGTCCGATCGCTTGCCCGTTGACCTCCACGGCCATGGAGATCGGCAGGAATCCCTCGGCGTCGTGCCGCTCCTCGAACTCGTCGGCGGTAACGATCCACGGCCCCAGGGTATTGGAGAAATCCTTGCCCTTGCACGGCCCCAGGCTGACTTTCATCTCCCTCCGCTGCAGGTCCCGCGCCGACCAGTCGTTCAGGATCGTGTAACCGAAGATGTGCCGGTGCGCTTCCTCCGCGGTCAGGTTGCGGCCATCGCTCGCCGGCACGCGGCCGACGACGGCGGCAACCTCCGTTTCGAAGTCCAGGTCCGTGCATCCCGCCGGAATGCCAATTACCTCGCCGGTGCCCGTCACCGTATGCGGATTGGTGAAATAGAAGGTGGGCGCCTCGTACCATTCGGGCACCACTCCAGCCACGCCGTCGATGCTCTTCCGCACCCCCTCAACGTGTTCCTCGAACGCCACAAAATCCCGGATGCTGGCAGGGACCAGCGGCGCCAGCAGCTCCACCTCGGCCAGCGGCACCGGCGCGGCGGAACCGACGGTTTCCCGGGCGGCACCCAAGGCCGCTTCCAGCCCGCCGTCGAGCAGGTCCTGGACACTGTGGCTGGCCGGCAGCGCGTAGCAGTTGCCCCCGTCCACAAACCCGGACTGCGTCCCGCCGTCGTGGTTCCAGCGTGCAATCTTGACCATTGAGTGTTCCTTAAAGCGTGGGGTGTTCGGCGAGCAGGGCAGATGCGGTGATGCCCAGGGCGGCGGCGTTGCCGCCCAAAACCTGGACCTCGTCATCGGCAGGGAGACCGGCGGCCTGGACTTCGTCCACCGGAAGGTCGGAGCCCATGTCGAACGGGTAGTCGGAGCCGAGCAGCACCTGTTCCGGACCGGCGGCCGCCACGAGGGCACGGAGTTCGGCGGCGCTGTGGACCAGGGAGTCGAAGTGGAGCTTTTTCAGATACGACGACGGCGCCTGGGCGCAGCCGTGTGCCTCCGGCCGGACCTTCCACGCATGGTCGGAGCGGCCCAGGCTGGTGGGAAGGTAGCCGCCGCCATGGGCAGCCAGGACCTTGAGGCCCGGATGCCGGTCCAGCACACCGCTGAAGATCAGGTGGGACAGGGCAACTGCGTTTTCGGCAGGCTGGGAGACGGTGTTGGCCAGGTAAAACCGGTCCAGGCGCTCATCCAGTGAGCAGCCGAACGGGTGCAGGAACACCAGGGCGCCCAGTTCCTCCGCCCGGGTCCAGAACGGTTCCAGCCGGGGATCGGAAAGCTCAACAGTGCTGCGGTCCGGATCGTTCGGCGTGGCCGCAAACGAGCCGATCTCCACGCCGAGCAGCCCGCACTCCAGAACCGCGTGCTCAAGGGCTTCCACCATCAGCGCGGGGTGCTGAAGCGGGACCAGCCCCAGCCCGTTCAGGCGCTCCGGCGCGCGGTCCACAAACTCGCGGACGGCGTGGTTGGCGGCCTTCGCCACCTGCAGGGACAGCTCTTCGCCGGCGAAGTAGTAGAAGTGCGACGGCGACGGCGAGACCAGCTGCACATCAACGCCTTGCGCGTCCATGTCCGCCAGCCTGCGTCCTAGATCGGTCAGCTGAGGCCAGCGCTCCTTGATCATCCTGCCCGAGGCTGCCATGGATTCGGGTCCGTTGCGCCGGACCTCCAGTGCCTGCTGCGCTCCGAAGCCCTCGGGATCGGCTTCGGCCACCAACTGCTGCAGGGCAGGAAGCAGAATGTGCGCGTGGACGTCGACGGTGGGGTTGGTTCGTTCTTCGCTCATGCCGGTTCCTTGACCATGCTCGAGATGGAATGCATAAGGCCCGGCACGTCGGCGTCGCGGACGCCGTCGAGCATCCACTGGCCCAGCTGGACGGAAGCGGTGACTACTGCTTTGGCCCGGTCCAGACGGCGGTCGGTGAATTCCTTCCACAGCGTCTCGGAGACCTCGTCGGCGTTGATCAGCAGTTCCGCCAGTACGGCAGCGTCTTCGAGTGCCATGGCCGCACCTTGGGCAATCGTGGGCGGGCAGCTGTGCGCGGCGTCGCCGATGATGACTGACCTGCCGCGGTTCCATGGGCCGTCCACGATGTGGGTGGTGAACCACGTGTAGTTGATGCGGGCGCTGTGGTCCAGGTTGGCGCGGATCCCGTTCCACGGCCCGCCGTAGGCCGCGGCGAGTTCGGTCATGATGCGCGGGCCGTCCTCGGGCTTGCGCTCCTGGGCCTTTTCCACGAGGTAGGCGTAGATGGTGTCCGGGCCGGTGGGGCAGTAGCCGGCAATGAAGCAGGGACCGCCGTAGGTGAGATCCGTGCGGACCACGTCGGCGGGCCGCTCCACGAAGGCGCGCCAGATGCCCATGCCCGTGGGCTGGGGTTCGACGTCGATGCCCATGGCCTTGCGGACGGCCGAATGCAGGCCGTCGGCACCGATCAAGAGGTCATAGCGGGAGCTGGCACCGTCGGTGGTGTTCACGGTGACGGAGCAGCCGTCGTCCGATTTTCCGGTGACTGTTTTGCCGTAGCTGATCCGCGCCCCCGCCTGCTCGGCACGTTCGCGGAGGATGGCGGTGAGGTCCGGGCGGTACATGCCCAGGGTGGCGGGGAGGTCCTCGCCGCCGGTCCGCATGTCATCCAGGACCGCGATGACGGTGCCGTCCGGGTTCGGGGCGCGAAGGCCGAGGGTGCTGAATGCATAACCCTTTGGCTCCACCTGGTCCCAGACGCCGAGCTGGCGGAGGATCCGCAGTGCGTTGCCCTGCAGGGTAATGCCGGAGCCCAGCGTCTGCGGGGCTTCGGCCTTTTCCAGGACTTCCACCTGGATTCCGGCGTCGGCCAGCAGGATGGCTGCGGTCAGTCCCGCGGCTCCCGCTCCGACGATTCCGACGTTCTGTACTGCTGCCATCGCTGACTCCTTTGTATTGACGGCTTTACTGCTGCTAATGGCGCCCTGCGGGTTTGGTGTGATCCAGCCGCGGGTTATCTGAGGGCTATGGGGTTGACCGGTGATCCCACAGCCCCGGTGATGGGAAGCGGTGCAGCGGTGAGCAGGAAGTCGTACCTGCGGTCCACGGCGCACGCTTCCGCCAAACCATCCGGGTCCCACATTTCGCCCAGGAAGAGGCCCAGATTGGGGATGGCGATCTGGTGGAGGGGCTGGAAGGCTTCGTCGAACTCGTTCGGCCGGACCTCAAAACCCCAAGTGTCGGTGGCGATCCCGGCGATTTCGGAACGGTGGAGCCAGGGGGCCGCAGTGAAGGACAACCCGGGTGCCGCGCCGCCGGCGTAGTCGCCCCAGCCCTCGCGGCGGGTCCTGGTGTACTGGCCGGTGCGGATCACCACGATGTCGCCGCGGCCCACCTTCGAGCTGGGTCCCTGCAGTTCTATGGTCCGCTGGAGGTGTTCCGGGGTGATGGCGAAACCGTCCGGGAGTTCGCCGTCGTTTCTTCCCAGGTCCGGGCCGAGCGCCCGGCCCACGTCCAGCAGCACGCCACGGGTGACGATCTTGGCCGCGGCGGTTTCGATGCCGGTGACCAGGTCTCCTTCGGAGGTGACCACGTCCCCGGCGGCCCTGCCGTTCCAGGCCTTGCCCTGGTCGAAGATGTGGCCCAGGCCGTCCCACTGGGTAGAGCACTGCAGGGGCATGGAGATCACGTCGTCAGCACCGCCGATTCCGTGCGGGAAACCCTGATTGCCGCGCTCGGCGTCAACCCCCGTGTCCGTCATGGTGTGCACCGGGTTGGTGCGGCGGCGCCAGCCCTTCTGGGGTCCGTTGGTGTCGAACGGCTGGGACAGTGAGAACGCTTCGCCGGTGCGTACCAGCGCGGCGGCCTCGATCCGCTTGGCCGCGTCGATGAAGTTCAGCGTCCCCAGGACGTCATCGGCACCCCAGCGGCCCCAGTTGTTGTGGGCCGCGGCCATGGCCCGGATGCTGGCCAGCGGGTCAGAACGCCGGATCACCGGGGAATCGGCTGATTCCCCGGTGGCGGCGTTGCCCGTCAGAGCGGTGTCCTGCGTGGTCACTGCTTGCTTCCCTCAGCGAAAACTTCATCCTTGCAGTGGATCAGCTGCGTGCCCAGGCCGGTGATGGTGCCTTCCATGACGTCGCCATCCTGGAGCAGCCGGCCCCAGTGCTGGCCATTGCCGGCCGGACTGCCGGTGAGGACCAGATCGCCCGGGCGCAGAGGCATGATCTGCGACGCTTCGCTGACCAGCTTGGCCACTCCGAAGATCATGTCCTGGGTTGATTCGTCCTGCATGGCCGTGCCGTTCAGTTTCAGCGTCACCTGCACGTCCTGCGGATCGCCGAAGAACTTGGCGGGCACCAGCAATGGGCCGGTGGGCAGGAAGCCGGGGGCGTTCTTCGCGCGGTACCAGTCCGAGCCGATGGCGGGCATGTCCTTGCGGAAAACGTACTCACGCGTGGTGATGTCATTGACCATGGTGTAGCCGAACACGTACTCCAGCGCCTCCTCCGGGGTGACCCGGAACGCCGTCTTGCCGATGACTGCAGCCAGTTCCAGCTCCCAGTCGTGGGACGTGGAGTAGGCCGGCAGGGTGAGGTCGTCCGTGGCGGAAGCGATCGCCGTCGGGAGCCCGATGAAGAAGTACGGTGTTCCCTGGCCTGCCCGCTTGTCCATCATGGCTGCGGTTTTGGTGCGAACTTCCTGTTCGTCCTGGCCGGGTTCGCGGTGGGCCGCGGCGAGGTCGATCACGTGCTTGCGGTAGTTTGCCCCGGTCTGCAGGACCTGGACCGGTTCCACCGGGGAAAGGACCTCGACGTCGGCCAGCTTGAGGCCCGAGCTGTCGCCAGCGGACGCGGCCAGCTGATCGAGCTGTTCCTCGGTGGTGTCCCAGTGCTGGATCAGGGAGTTGATATCCCCGTCCAGAGGCAGGACCCGGCCGCCGGTCAGCAGGCCGGTGCGGGCCTTGCTGTCGCCCTGCTCCTGGAACCGGATCAGGGAATATGTCACTTCAGGCATATTTATCTTAGCCCCGTCCCTGCTTGGCATACGGGTTCAGCAGGGCTTCTTTCATCGCGGCGGAGGCGCCTTCTTCAGTGGCGGTGAAACCCTCCGCCGGCGGGAAGGATTCCGTCATCGAGTGCGGCATGGCGCCGTTCTTGTAGAAGTTGTTGGACCCCAGCGACGGCTTCCAGGTGTTGGCTTCCCAGTCCGGAACGTAGTTGCGGTAACCGCCGGAGTTCAGTTCGACGCGCAGGCCCGACGGGTCGCGGAAGTACAGGAAGTTCTGTTCGCCCACGCCGTGGATGGAGGGGCCGTATTCCATGGGGGTGCCGTTTTCCATCATGACGTCCGCGGTACGGAGCAGGTCCTCGGTGGCGTCCACCCAGAAGGCGATGTGGTTGACGCGGCCGGCGCGGCTGGAGGTGTCCAGGACCACGCCGAGGTCGTGGGACTTCTCGTTGGTGGTGAGCACGGAGAAGACGGTGATGGGCGCTTCGTCCAGGTCCACGAAGGCCATGACGCGGAAGCCGAGGGCTTCGTTGTACCACTTGGCGAAGCCGCGGACGTCGGAGCAGGCGACGGTGACGTGGTCGAGGAACCGGGGTGCGGCGGCGTGGCTGCTGCGGCGCTCCGGGCGGTCGGGGTAGGTGGACTCGAAGCCGGGTTCGGCCACGAACTTCTCGACGTCGAAGAAGAGCCGCATCCGGTGGCCGTACGGACCGGTGAATTCGTAAGCCTTGCCGTAGCCATGGCCGCCGGCGGTCCAGGTGCCCTGAACGCCCGTTGACTCGACCCGGGCCGCTGCGGCTTCGAGGGCCGCCTGGGAGTTGGTGCGCCATGCCATCCGGCCCAGCGATGCCTCGGCTCCTTCGGTGATGACCAGGCTGTAGCGGTAGTAATCGCCCCAGCAGCGCAGGTAGACGTTGCCGTCCACACGGTCAATGATGCGCATGCCGAACTTTTCCTCGTAGAACCGTGCCGAGGCTTCGACGTCCGGCGTGGTGATCTCAAGGTGGGCAAGATGGGAGAGGGGAGTTTCCACGTTGAATTCCTTCTGGGTTCTGGCTGCTTCTGTTTGCTGCAGGTCCTGTAACCACTCTGAAGCAGCGCAAGTATCCGGGGAAGAACAGTTTTCCTATGACTGGCATCCATCCCACAAATAGTGGGAGTGGGACGTTCTGGCCTCGACCGCGGCTTCCAGTGCCTCACTCAGGAGAGTCCATAACAAAAGCAGATGCGTGGCATCGAAGGTTCCTATTTCCACCACCATCGCCGGCTGGAGCACCGCACCGGTATTCTCATCTCACGTATCGGGCTGGACCGCTACATCGTGCGCGCGCATCCCGGCGTTCCCTATGGGTTGATCCGGGAGGCCTTCTAATGACGGTTGGGTTGGCCCTTTAAACAGGAGGGCCTTGGCTAAGCAGAAAGACCTCGGCGCATGAGAGCGCCGAGGCCTTTCTATAGCTCTTGTCCGGCGGTGTGGCCGAATTCAGAACGTCTCTACGTGGGCCCGTACGTGGCTCCCATCCTCGCTCAACCAGCCCTTTCCTGCCGCATAAACGAGCATGTTGGCGAAGCGGTAGTTCCAGCCCATACCGATCCGCCCGGCGCATTCGCTCTTGATCCAGTCCACGGAGACCAGCACGTCCGAATCATCCAGCCTGCCGGCGGCGGCAGACTCGAGAAGGTCCGGCAGGTCATCCTTCGCCCCTTCGGACAGCAGGACCTTGAAGGTGGTGCAGTCATCTGGTTCATCCAGTGCTACGGATCCGGGGCTGACGCGCACGTGCACAGGATCTCCTTTCAATCAACAGGGAATTCGATCGTTGAATCCACTATGCCGAGGGTCGCGGAGTGTCCGGAAGACGAGCTTTTGGATAGCCGGTATTGCTCTTGCCTATGCCGGAAGTATCAGGCGTCCGGCAGACTGGCTGTGAGATAGGAAGCCACCATTCCGGCGAGCTTCTCGGCAATTTCCGGCCAGTCCAGGGTCCCGCTGCCCTCCACGGTGCTGCCCAGGCCCAATCTGCGTGCCACGACGCTGTAGACGACGTTGAAGCACCAGTCGATCTCAGCCTGGCCCAGGAAGCCGCCCGGCCATTTACCCAGCACCTCGGCGAAGTGGGCAGCAAGGGCTGCATGGGCCGCTGCGCCCCGCTGGGAAATGGTCTCGTCCTGGGTAGCGCGGAGCATAAAGGGGCGGAGGATGTCCGCGTACCGGCGGAGGACCACGATGACCAAATCAATGGCTTCCCGTGCCACGGCTTCCAGTGCTGCATCGGGCCGCGTGGGGAGTGGTTCAAAAAGATGGCTCGATACGGCATCGATGTCATCCATTTTCCGGCCGTGTGCGACGCGAAGGAGCTCATCCTTGCCCTGGAACCGTGCATAGATGGAGCCGATGGACACCCCGGACCGCGCACTGACATCGGCCAGCGTGAATTCGTCGTTTCCCCGCTCCTGAAGCAGGGCCAGGGCCGCCTCGATCGTCTTTTCAAACGACTGGCGGCTCCTGGCCTGCTTCGGCTCGCGGGACTTGGTGTCCGGAAGCGTCACAACGCGATCCTACAGAGGATCCCGTCCTCTGCAGCATTTCTTGCTGCCCGGAGTTCCCACTCTCCGGCGGGGACCGTCCAAGCCGACGCCGCGGCGTCCCATCGCCTGAAGCCGAGCGGGTCCAGGGCAATTCGCGCCTCGGCAGTGTCGCCTGCACCCACGTCAAGGGACGCGAATCCCATGAGCCGGAAACCGGTCTCGCCAGCGGCCCTGCCATAGACCTGGACAACGTCCCGCCCGGCGGAGTGTCCCGAATTACGCAGGGTGACACGGACCCCAACGCCTTCGACGCCGTCCGCCGCGTTGGTATCTTGCACAGCTTTGCCTGCCGCCACGGCCTCCACCAGCGCAAACTCCGTGTATCCCAGCCCAAACCCGAAGGAATAGCGCGGCGCCTGGCCCGTTCCCTGGAAATGCCGGTAACCCA
This sequence comes from Arthrobacter sp. HMWF013, assembly GCF_003061105.1. Classification (GTDB taxonomy): domain Bacteria; phylum Actinomycetota; class Actinomycetes; order Actinomycetales; family Micrococcaceae; genus Arthrobacter. The sequence goes on along the minus strand of NZ_QAIQ01000102.1, from coordinate 5,430 downwards.
TCGGTTCGCTGGCCGCGTAGTCCAAAGTGAGCTCCGCGTCCAGTCCCACACCCCAGCCGGGGATGTCTTCGTTCCGTGCCGGAAAGGACACGGGGAGCCGCCCGGACGGTGCCGTGCTGCCGGTGAGGACAGACGCGAGTGCCCGGCCGAACTCCTGGCCCGGGAACCACGCCATCAACAGGGCCTTCACCTTGTCCGCCCACGGCAACAGCACGGCGCGGGATGCGTTGACCACCACTACCGTCTCCGTGTTGACTGCCGCCACGGCGTCAACCAACCGGTCGCAGGCGGGATCGAGTGCCGCCGTCGTGCGATCAGCGCTTTCGCGGGAGGAGCCCTGCTCGTCGCCGACCACCACAATGACGGCGTCCGCGCGTGCCGCGATGGCCACCGCGTCGGTCAGCGGGTCAGAGGCCTGCTCGGGGGCGGCAACGGCGGTGATGGCCTGGACCCTGCCGGGCCGGAACGCCATCTCGACCACCACTTCCACCTCACCGGCGGGCAGCTCGAGGGTGATCTGCTGGGTCTCGGCTCGTGCCACAACGCCCATTACGTCGTCCGGCGCCGGCGGCGGGACCTCCATAATGAGCTTGCCGTCAACCGTTAGTGAGCTGATGCCCGTACCCCCGGCTCCCAGCGTCCAGCGCGCCGATGACTCAAGCTTTAGGCGTGCCGTGATGCGGGCCCGGCCCGGAAGGCCGGCCCCAAGGCCGGGAACGGGGCCGAACCACACGAACGACGAAGCCTGCCGGACTTCGCTGTAGAGGACCTCGTCGGTGGCCTTGCCGCTGGCGTGCGGAAGGACTTCCAAAAGGACTCCGGGCATGCCATCAGGTGCGGTGCTGCCGAGCTCCGTCAGCGATACAGCGGACGTCGGCACCGCGCCCGGCTCGTACAGGATCTCCACGCCCGGACCGAAGGCTTCGTGGATGGCGTCCAGCGGCGTGACCAGTTCGCCTTCCGGCCGTACCGTGGCGAATGTTCCGCCTTGGAAGCATGGCTTTGCGGCGTTTGGACCCACGACGGCGAGGGTGCGGATCCCGGACTTATCCAACGGCAACAGGTTGTCCCTGTTTTCCAGCAACACGAACGATGCCGCCGCAGCCTTGCCGAGGACATCCCGCTGCTCCTCCGGAGAGCGGAGGCGGGCAGGCGCGGAAACGGCGCCGCCGGTCCGCCGCCCGGCCCTGTCGGCCAGGCGGCTGATGCGTTCGACGGCGTCGCGCAAGCGGGCTTCGGGAACATCGCCGGAGGCGACGGCCTCGGCAAAATGGACTCCGAGATACCTGGCTGGACCAGGCATCTCCAGGTCCAGCCCTGCCCTGGCGGCAGCCACGGTGTCGTCCACCCCGTACCAGTCAGAAACCACCACGCCGTCGTAGTTCCAGTCCTTTTTGAGGATGTTGATCAGATCCGAGTGCTGCGAGCAGTGCGTGCCGTTCACGCGGTTGTACGCCATCATCAGCATCCATGGATTCGCTGACCGCACCGCCGCTTCAAACGGACGAAGGTACGTCTCGCGCAAGGTGACGGGATCGACGCGGGAGTTCATCCTGCGTCGTTCCGTCTCGGTATCGTTGGCGACCACATGCTTGGTGCAGGAGCCCACTCCCTGCGACTGGACGCCCTCCACCCATGCGGCACCCAGTACGCCCGTCAGGTAAGGGTCTTCGGAGAACATCTCGAATCCCCGGCCGGTGAGGGGCGAGCGGGGCAGGTTCAGATTGGGTCCCAGGATCGCCGACACTCCGCGTTCGGTACCTTGCTGGCCGATCAGCTGGCCGATGTCGGAAACCAGTGCCGGGTCCCAGGTGGCCGCCAACGACGTCCCGGAAGGCATGATCAGCGAGGTATCGCGTTCGTCCATTGCCTTGCTGACTATGCCCAGCGGGCCGTCAAGGAGGACCATCTCGTCTACGCCGGCGTCGGCACTGGCTGTTGTGCTCCAGCCGTTGAGGCCGCCGGTGAGTTCTGCGCCGGTGAGGTCAGGTCCGGTGGCTTCGGCATCGGGTGCCGGAATCCGTGTGGCCGGGCCCGCCGTCACAGGGCTGCGACCTTTTCGGCTTCGCCTGCTGTTTCGGCGGCGCCCAACAGCGGCAGGACGCGTTCGGAGAAAAGGCGCATCGTCTGCCCGGTGAAGCGGCGGCGCTCTTCGGTGAGGGGACCGCCCATGACTGCCAGGAGAACGTTGCCGATGCCGAGATCGGCGTACTTCTGGAGTTCGGCGGCCACTGTTTCCGGGCTGCCGTAAAGGCACCAGGTTCCTTTGTAACCTTCGGTCCTGGCGTCCGGCGTCGGGCGAAGATCCACGCCGCTGATGGCCTCGGCGGCCTTGTTGGCCGCGTGCTCGCGTTCCACGGTTTCCTGGTACTGCTCCAGAATAATGTCCATCTCGGCCGCAGCCTGCTCGTCCGTTTCGGCGATGTGCACGTGCTGGTAGGAATGGGTGGTCCATTCCAAGGCGGCCCTGACCACTTCTTCCGGGTGGCCGGCAGCTTCCAGGGCATTCCGGTAGACGGTGAAGTTCTTCTGCACCTCTTCGAAGGCGTTGCCGCTGTCGATCACAGGCGGCGTGAACGCAAGGATGAATGCAGGCTGGGCATTCTTGGCCGCGCGTTCCACGCTGGAGGGGCGGGCGGCAACGGACATTACGCGCGGCGCCGGCTTTGTATAAGGAGCAGGAACAACGCGCGAAACGACTGCCCCGCGGTAATGCCCATTGTCGAACACAACTGGATCATCGCCTGGTTTCTTGGCCCAGAGCTTTTCGGCGATCTCAAGGTTTTCGTTGGCGAGGCGTGAGCTGTCCTGGTAGTTGACCCCGAACCCGATCATTTCTTCCGGGGTGGTTCCGCTGCCAACGCCCACCAGCAGCTTGCCGTCAGTCAGTTGGTCCAGGAGCGCCAGGCGCTCGGCGAACCGCACGGGATGGTGCAACGCGAGCGTCTGGACGGAGAAGCCGAAATGCATCCGTTCCAGCTTGCCGGCAAGGTAGGCGGCGAACACGAAAGGATCACTGGCGGGGGGAGCGTAGCCGGTGAAGTGATGGTCCGGCAGGAAGACGGCGTCGAAGCCTTTTTGCTCGGCGTCGACGGCATGTTCCACCATGGCCTGCATGACCGGACGGTCATCTTCAGGGCCGCGGGAACGCGAGGTGAGGAACAGTGAAAAGTGCATGGGAACTCCTGGTGATGTGGGAAATGTGTATTGCCAGGCCGGGACCAGCTAAGCCACCTGCGGCTCGTGCATGGGTCCGTCCTGCCCTTGGTCTGATGAATCGGTAGAGTGCGGGCCGCGGAGGGATTCTGACTCGAGTTGGGCCGCGGCACGGGCCACGAGCTTCCGGAACCACTGGTGTCCGGGGTCAGCGGACTTGGACGGGTGCCACCAGGCGCATTCCACGAGAGTGGGCAGGCTGATGGGCAACTGCATAATGCGGACACCTGCGACGGATGCGAGCATGCGGGCGAGCCGCTCCTGCACCAGGGCCAGTCTTGCTGTTCCCGCCACGGCGAAGGGCAGCATCAGGAAGCTATCCACAATGATGTCCGTCTTTTCGCCCAGCTGAAGGTCATAGACCCTGCGGTCCGCGAGGGTCGAATCGACCTCGGCCCCAAAGAGCCGCGCCCACCGCGCATCGCGCATTTCCTCAACCGTCAGTGTGCGCTCAGGTGAGGTGGATCCTGTGACGCACACCCAGTTGTCGGTAAAGAGCTCAGTGTGGGGGTACCCGGAGAAATGTCCCTTGGGAATCAGCATCAGGTCCGCGTTCTGCAGTGTCTCTTTGATGCGCTCAACAGCCAAAGGTGTGACCGCATCGAAGTGGACCTGCACTCCGGGAGCCTCCTCCTGCAGCATGGACATCAATTTTCCGGACAATGCCGTAAGGCAGTAATCGGACGTGATGACACGGAAACTCCGGCTTGAGGAGGCCGGATCGAAGACGGCTTGTGCGTCGAAAGTCCGCTCAACCATCCGAAGAATCTCGGCAACGTCTTCCCTGAGCACCTGTGCCAGGGGGGTGAGCTCATAGGCCGATCCCACCCGGGTCAGCAATTCATCGTCAAACTGTCGCCGGAGCCTCTGCAGTGAAGAGCTCATGGCAGGCTGGCTGATTCCGATCCGCGCACCCGCGCGCGTGACGTTCCGCTCTATGAGCAGAGCGTCCAGCGCTACCAGCAGGTTGAGGTCCGCTGTCAGCAGATTGACCATGATTTCTCCAAAACTCGAATTAGAATACTGATACTAATTATGAGACAGGTCACACCCCGGGTCAATGCCCGGGCCATGTCAAATGGCCAAGCCTAGAAGGGGTGGCGGCCTCCGATCCCTTCGGTGATGGCTTTGGCAGCCACCAGCAGCCGGTCGCGGCAGGCTTCGAGGCGTGCCGGCGTTTCCGTTCCGGAAAATCCGTTAAGTGTCAGAGTGACCGCCACTTGCCCGGTGGAATCGAAAACGGGGGCGTGCAATGACGTGACGCCGGCCGGATCTTCAATCGACGCGGGCCCTGAGGATGCAGCATGCTCTATCAGGCGGGGTAGGACTCCGCTCAGGTCCGGGGCGGCGCTGTCACTGGGAATGTGGACGATCCGCTCGAACTCGGCCGCGGCACCGACGTCGACGGAGACGGCGTAGCCGGCAGTGCGAACATGTTCCAGTTCCGCATGGGCAACCTCAGCTTCCACATGGCCCACCACATTGCGCGCATTCGCGATCCACCGTGCCTCTGCGGCTTCTCCCGCCCAGGCCACGTGCAAGGGAGCCAGCGGAGCCGCCAAACCAAACGAAACACCCACCCGGGAAGGTGAGCCGCCCGGTGAGCTGGCCATACCGGCAGCCGTCAGGACCACTACCGAGTCGTCAACGACGCCGCTGACGAGGACCTCGAGATCGAGTTCTTCAGCAAGTGCTTCGATTTCCGGCCGGGCAGCGTCCGCGGCTTTGACGTGGCGGGTAAGTGCTGTTGCCGGCGAGATGATGGATGGAATGGTGAAGGAACCGTAGCCTCCCCGCAGGAACAGCAAGGGCAGTTCTTTTGAAGACCCCACTCCGAGCGCCTTGACGCGCCCGATCACAATGTCATGGTCGCCTGTACGGATGACGTCCTCGATATCGCAGTCAATCCACGCCGCTGCTCCGTCGAGCCTGGGGCTACCGGAGGGAGTGTCGCCCCACGCGTTGGCGCTGAACCGGTCCTCTGCCTTGCGGGAGAAGGCCCGGCAGACATCCTGCTGGCTGGCTGTCAGCACATTGGCACAGAACGAACCGGCCTCCCGGATCCTGGGCCAACTGGTTGAGCTTACATCCGGCATAAAGGCGACCAAGGGTGGGTCCAGGGACACCGAACTGAATGTGCCCACCACCATGCCGGCGGGTTCGGCCCCGCCGGGCGCTGCCGTTATCAGGGTGACGCCGGTGGGGTATTGGCCG
>NZ_QAIQ01000714.1:1380-2013 GCF_003061105.1 Arthrobacter sp. HMWF013 | reverse complement strand
GAACGGTGCTGAGAACGGTGCTGATGACGCCGGGGACCCGGCCCCCTCACTGGCCTGCCCGGCCGTGTCCTCCCGGGCCGGGACCATCATCAGCCTCACCCTGGACCGGCTCCAACACCGCACCACCCCCGAAACCCTCACCCTGATCGAAACCGACCTCACCCGCACCGCAGCCACCGCAGACCCGGACTTCCTCGCCCGCGTCGCCCGCCGCTGGTCCGACACCATCGACGCCGACGGCACCGAACCATCCGAAGAAGCCCTCCGCCACACCCAAGGCGCGTTCATCCGCAAACCCCGCCACGGCCTGCACCACCTCGAAATCTTCGCCACCACCGACCAATACGAACACCTCCTCACCGTCATGAACACCGCCACCAACCCCCGCACCACCACACCCACCACCAGCACAACCGCCACCAGCAGCAGTTCCGCCACCAGCAGCACCTGCCGCATCGACACGGACATTGACGGGGACACCGGCGGCAGCACCGCTACCGGGACCAGCACCGGCCAGGACCGCTGGGCCGACGCCGACGCGGATGTGGATGTGGAACTGGACCGGCGCACCCGCTCCCAAAAACAACTCGACGGCATCATCGGCGCCCTCAAAGCAGCACTCACCACCAACAA
>NZ_QAIQ01000714.1:1212-1370 GCF_003061105.1 Arthrobacter sp. HMWF013 | reverse complement strand
AGCACAACCGCCACCAGCAGCAGTTCCGCCACCAGCAGCACCTGCCGCATTGACGGGGACATCGACGGGGACATGGGCGCGGACATCGGCGGCAGCACCGGCAACGGCCCCGATACCGGTCCCGGCACCGGACAGAACCGCTGGGCCGACGCCGACGC
>NZ_QAIQ01000714.1:0-1202 GCF_003061105.1 Arthrobacter sp. HMWF013 | reverse complement strand
CCTGCCCATCACCGGCGGAAACCGCCCCCAAATCCTCGCCACCATCCACTACCAAGACCTCCTCCCCCACCCCGCGGACGCAACCACCACCGCCACCGCGACCGGCACCAACATCACCACCAAAACGCGCCCAGGCACGGGCACCGAGCCAGGGACAGAGACAGGGATAGGAACACGGACAGAGACGGGGACAAGGTCAGGGACGGGCAACTACACCTTCACCGGCCCCGTCGCCGCCACCACCCTGCGCAAACTCGCCTGCGACGCCGACATCATCCCCGTCCTGCTCGGCACCAACAGCGAAATCCTGGACCTCGGCCGCAAAACCCGCCTCTTCACCCCCGCCCAACGCCTCGCCCTCACCGCCCGCGACCAAGGCTGCACCTTCCCCAACTGCACCATCCCAGCCCCCTGGTGCGAAGCCCACCACATCACCTACTGGTCCAACAACGGCCCCACCAACACCACCAACGGCACCCTCCTCTGCTCACACCACCACCACCTCATCCACAAAGAACAATGGACCATCACCACCCAACACGGCACCCCCTGGTACACACCCCCACGCCACATCGACCCCACCCAAAAACCCCAACAAAACCACTACTTCAAACCATCCCCACCACCCCCACGCGAATAGCGCAGCCAGCTCAACCATGCGCCGAGAGCGTTGCCGGTCACCCGGCTCAAACCTGCGCCGACAGAGCTCGCCGGTAAGAGCACCGGGCGGATGAGAAATTCGGGCTGAGTACTTCAGGTTGATTACTTCAGGTTGAGCACATTGGGTTGAGCACATTGGGTTGAGCACACACGGGAAACGAACTTTGTGGATCAGCGTTCGAGCGTCGACCGCCAGCCGCTAGGAATCATCTGATCCAGTCAGCCCAGCCCAGGGCCAATGCCACTGCCAACGCCAACAACCACTGTGCCGTCGAGCTCCTCAGAGCGGACGATCCGGACAGCCAGACCTGCATCGGCCAAAATCGCGGCCGTCTGATCAGCTTGCCTTTGGCTGGTCTCCAGGATGAGGCTGCCGCCCGGGTGGAGCCACTCCGATGCCCCGTCGGCAAGACGACGGTGGAAATCAAGACCGTCCGGCCCGCCATCAAGCGCCAGTCGTTTTTCATGCAGGCGGGCTTCCGGGGGCATGGTGCCTATCGCACCTGTCGGGACATAGGGGGCGTTGACGGCCAGGACTTGGA
>NZ_QAIQ01000713.1 GCF_003061105.1 Arthrobacter sp. HMWF013 | reverse complement strand
CATCATCACCCTGAACCCGGGCGATGTCATTGCCACCGGCACCCCCGGCGGTGTGGGCCACGCCCAGGATCCCAAGCGCTACCTCCAGGAAGGCCAGCTCCTGGTCACCACCATCGAAGGCCTCGGCCAGCTGAACAACCGCGTGGTCAAGGAGTCCTGATGGTCGCACGCCACGACCAGACGACGGACCCGCAGCTGCTCGAATCGCTGCTGCAGGCCCGCCGCGGGACCGCGTTCTTCGCCCGCAAGCTCAACGAGCTCTCCGACGCGGACCTCGACGGCCCGTCGCTGCTGCCGGGCTGGTCCCGGCGGCACGTCACCGCGCACATCGGCTACAACGCGCGGGCCATCGCGCGGCTCATTGAGTGGGCGGCCACCGGGGTGGAAACACCCATGTATGCCTCCACGGAGGTCAGGGACCACGAAATCAATTTCGGGGCCACCCTGCCGCCGATTGCGCTCCGGCACCTCTTTGACCACTCAGCGGTGCACCTGAACGTCGAATGGCGGGACCTGCCAGCCGATGCCTGGCACCACAAGGTCAAAACGGCCCAAGGCCGGACCGTCCCGGCGGAGGAAACCGTCTGGATGCGGACCCGGGAAGTCTGGACCCACGCCGTGGACCTGGACAACGGAGCCACGTTCTCCAATATCCCGGTCCCGGTCCTTGCCCGCCTGCTCCAGGACATCACCTCCGCTTGGGCAACCCGCGGTACAGACGCCGGGCTGCTGATCAAGGTCACGGACCAGCAACCGCAGATGGCGTTCGGCGACACCGGCGCAGACGCGCCGGTGGTGATCGCCGGCCCACTCGCCGGCGTGGTCCGCTGGGCAACCGGCCGCGGCACCCACGCCGTCACGGCAACCCAGGACGGGGCAGCACTGGGCACCGTTCCCGCAGCCCCGAAATGGATCTGATCCAGCCACTGATCCGGACTCGGCCGGCCATGGCCTGTCTGACAGGGCTGCCTGACAGGGAAGACCACCTCGACCGGGGTGGTCTTCCCTGTTTGGTTGTCCCCGGTTAGCCTCGGACCATGGACCAGGAAGCCCTACGGCCAGCCATCGCCTGGTTGGCAACGTCCCCGGAGCCGGCAGTGCGCAGGGCGGTTCAACAGGAGTTCCTTGGCCAACCGTGGTCCGGCGGCTCCGTAACCGGCGGCAGAATTGTTTCCACGCTGCTCGCCGGCCAACTGCCCGATGGCAGTTTCGGCGTCCACCCTTACCGGAAATGGACCGGCGCGCATTGGCGGCTCGTCTCCCTCGTGGACCTGGGCATCACGGAAGCAGACGCACCGTCAATGCTGCAGGCCGCGGGCCCGGTGCTTGATTGGCTGCACAGCGACCACCAC
>NZ_QAIQ01000712.1:4596-13869 GCF_003061105.1 Arthrobacter sp. HMWF013 | reverse complement strand
AGTCCACCATCGGCAAAGCAATCCTTGGACTGCAGAAGACCGCCGGCGGAGGCACCGCGGAGGCGAAGGGGCTCGGCCAGGGAAGCCCCGATGGTCTGGCGCGGGTTGAGCGAGGAGTTGGGGTCCTGGAAGACGGCCCGCAGTTCCCCGCCGAGGGCGCGGCGTTCAGCCGCTCCGGCGTGGGTGATGTCCTTGCCCTGGTAGCTGATGGTTCCGCCGGCGGTCTTCTGCAGTCCAAGGATTGCTTTGCCGATGGTGGACTTTCCCGAGCCGGACTCCCCCACCAGGCCCACGGTTTCGCCGGGCTGGATGGCAAAGCTGACGCGGTCGACGGCGGCCGGGGCGGCTGCGGCCTTGCGGCCGCGGCCGTAGCGGACCACGAGGTCCTTCACCTCGAGCATGGGGCCGTTCTGGACGCCGTTGGGTGTTTCCCGCCGGGAATCGGTTGCGATGCTCATGCCAGGTCCTTTTCAACAATGTTCAGCGGTTCAACCCGGTGCAATGGTTTGGGTGTGATGTCCAGCAGCCGGTGGCCGGGGACCTCGGTGGCCACCCATTCGAGGCCTTCCACGGCCAGTTCGTCGGCTTTGACGCAGCGGACCAGTCCGTCACCGGAGCCGGAAGGCAGCAGCGGGACAGGTGCAGCGCAGGCCGAGCCGGCGAACTGGCAGCGGGCCATAAAGCGGCAGCCGGAGGGCCAGTCCTTGGGCTGCGGAACCTGGCCGCTGATGGTGGCCAGGCGTTCCGGCATGTCGGACGCATCGTTTGCGTGCGGGTCTGCGGCGAGGAGCGCAAGGGTGTAGGGGTGCCGCGGGTTGTCCAGAATGGTGGCGGTCTTGCCGTTCTCCACCACCTGGCCCGCGTACATCACGGCCACCTGGTCGCAGATGTCAGCCACCACACCGAGATCATGGGTGACCATGACCACGGACATCCCGGTGTCTTTCACCAGGGACCGCAGGAGCGAGAGGATCTCGGCCTGGACCGTCACGTCCAGCGCGGTGGTGGGTTCATCGGCCACGAGCAGGCGGGGCCGGCCGGAGAGTGCCAGGGCAATCGCGACGCGCTGCGCCATACCGCCGGAGATCTCGTGCGGGTAGGTCTTGAGGATGCGCTCCGCGTCCACGATGCCCACCTTCTCCAGCAGGCTGAGTGCTTCCTTCCGGGCCTCAGCTTTCCCCATCTTCCGGAGCCGCCGGATAGCGGAGATGAGCTGGTAGCCCACCGTGAACATCGGGTCCAACGCCCGCATGGGCTCCTGGGAGATCAGGGCGATCTCACGGCCGCGGATGGCTTCCATGCCACTGTCGGACGCGGCAGCCAGGTTCTGGCCGTTCCACAGGATCTGCCCGCCGGTGGCGACAACGCCGGACGGGAGCAGGCCCAGGAGGGACAGCGCGGTCATGGTCTTGCCGCAGCCGGACTCGCCCACGAGGCCCAGGACGGTGCCCTGTTCGACGTCGAAGGAGACGTCCGTGACCAGGCGGGGGCCGCCGTCGACCCCTACCGACAGTCCCCGGACACTGAGCTGGCCCTTGGGCGGTGCGGTATCAGTGGCCACCGGGGCGGCCCCGACGGCGGCAACAGCTTTGGCGCGCTGGCGGCGGGCAGCCGCTGACGGCAGGTGGGACGCCGTGGCGTTGGGTGCCTTGCCAAGGGCGTTGCCGATGGCATTGGCGGCCAGGACCGTCAGTGCCAGCACGGCACCGGTGGGGACCATCAGCCACGGCGCATCGTAGACGTGCTGGGAGGCGCTCTGGATCATCCCGCCCCAGCTGGGGGCCGGAAGCGGCGGGCCGAAGCCGATGAAGGCAAGACCGGCCTGGATGAGCATGCCGACAGCGAAGATGAGTGCGGACTGGACAACGATGGTGTTGGTCAGGCCAGGCAGGACATGGCGCAGGCTGATGCCAAGGGGGCTGACTCCGTCAACCCTTGCTGCATCCACATAAAGCTGGGACTGCAGCGACTTGGCCTGGCCCAGCATCACCCGGTAGACGCCGGCGGACATGAACACGCCGAGGACGGCCATGATGAAGGGGATGTTGGTCCCTACGGCCCCGATCACTGCGAGGATGATGACCGTTGACGGCAGGGACATCATGATCTCGGTGGTCCGGCTGATGATGCCCTCGGCCCGGTAGGAGGCGGCGGCGGTCATGGCCAGGATGGTTCCGAGGCCGATGCCCACCAGGACCGTGATGAAGGACGTGCCCAGGGTAGCGGCGGCTGAGGCGAAAATGCGGCTCAGGATGTCCCGGCCCAGTTCGTCCGCGCCCAGCCAGTGCGCGGCCGTGGGGCCGGACAGGACGGCCGTGAAGTCCTGGTCCTCGGTTTTGAACGGCAGCCACCAAGGGGCGGTCAGGGACGCGGCCACCAGGGCGGCCAGCCACAGTAACCCGGCGACGCCGCCCGGTGAGGAAAAGAGCCGATGGGCCGACAGCCGGGCGAAGGCACTCCTCGGGCCGGAGGCGGGAAGACCCGGCGTGGGCCGGCCGGAGGCGGGCTGGACAGCAGAGACAGGGCTTTCCACCGGGCTGTCGGCGGGGGCGGGTGCAACGTTGGGGATCATGCGGCACGCAACTTCGGGTCGAGGAACTTGGTGGCGAGTTCGAGCGCCAGGTTCACCGCAACCACCACGACGGTGGCGATGACCACGACGCCCTGGACGGCGGGCGCATCGTGGGTGCTGACCGAACTCTGGGCAGCCTGGCCCAGGCCTGGCATGGCAAAGAGCTGTTCTGCGACGACTGAGCCACCGAACAGGCCCATGAACTGCAGGGCGATGCCGGCCACGATCGGCAGGCTGGCATAACGCAGTGCGTGGATGTAGAGGATTTTCCAGGTGGGGGTGGCAGTGGCCCGCAGGGTCCGGATGTGTTCCTGCTGCAGGGCATCCAGCATCGAAGCCCTGGTCTGGCGGGCAATGAACGCCGCACCGCCAACAGCCAGGGTGATCACCGGCAAGGCAAGGGACATCGCCCAGTCCTGCGGGGACACCTCGAACGGAACGTAGCCGGTGGCGGGGAAAACGGATGACTGGACGGCGAACAGGTAGACGAAGATGATGCCGATCCAGAAGGCCGGCAATGCCACGGCGAGGCCGCAGAGCCCGCCGACGATCCGGTCCACGAGGCCGCCGCGTACTGCTGCGCTCACACCAAAGCCGATTCCGACGACGGCGCTGAGTACGGTGGCGCCGGCCGCCAGGGACGCGGTGACCGGCAGCCTGCTGGCCAGGTCATCGGACACGGAACGGCCATCGATCAGGGAGATCCCCAGGTTGCCCTGGACTGCGTCGCCGAGCCAGCGGACAAATTGCGTCAGGAGTGGATCGTTCCAGCCGAGGCGGGCATTGACCTCGTCAATCGCTTCCTGGGACGCGCCGGCTCCGAGCGATACCGCTCCGGGGCTGCCGGGCATTGCGTGCACCAGCAGGAATGCCAGCACCGCAACCACCAGCACGGTGGCCAACGCCATCAGCAGGCGTTTGGTGATGAATAGTGCCATGGTGACCTCCATCGGTCAGAACATTCCGGGCGGCCTCCTCGCGGGGGCGGCCGCCCGGAACGGTTCGGGTATTAGCTGGCCGGTGCGTAGGAAGAGAGCAGTGGGTACGCGTTGGTGCCGGCGAACTCAACCTGCTTGATCTTCTTGGTGTTGTAGCCCTGGTTGGTGAGGGCTTCGTAGAGCGGGATCATCCAGCCGGATTCCACCAGGCGCGTGTTGAGCTTGGTGAGCGCTGCCTTCTTGGCGGCGTCGTCCTTGGCGGCGGCGACTTCTCCGGTGGCTGCACTCAACTGCTCATCGGTGGCCTTCTGCACATTCGTGAAGCCGCTGAGGATGGCCCCGTACATCACGCCTACCGGGTTGTCCCAGTTCAGCGGCGCGTAGCCGAGCGGCGTGGTGGCCACGGCGGCGAAGGCTTCGTCCGTGGAGGCTGCCATTTTGACGTTCATGGTGATTCCGACGGCGGCAAGGTCCTTCTGGACGGCCTGCAGGTCAGTCTGGGTCTGGGCGCTGGCGATGATGGTGAAGTCGAAGCCGTTGGCGTAGCCGGCCTCGGCCAACAGGGCCTTGGCCTTCTCCGGGTCGTAAGCGAACCTGGTCTCCAGTTCCTCGGTGAACCCGGCGGAATCCTTGGGCAACGCGTTCCAGGCCGGGATGTCACCCTTGTGCAACGCGTCCACCAGGGCCTGGCGGTTAATGGCGTGCTGGATGGCCTGGCGTACCTTCTCGCTGGCGAACGCCGGGGCGGTCTTGCCGATCTTGTCGAACGAAATCATGGTGTTGACGGTGCCGCCGATCTGGGACACGCCTACTCCCTTGGACTTGGCGAAGTCCACAGTGCTTGACGTCAGCATGGCAACGTCCGCCTGGCCGGAGACCAGGGCATTGGCGCGGGCCTGCGGGTCAAGGACAACACTGAAGATGACCTTGCTGAACGGGTACTTTGCGGCGTCGGCGTTCTTGTCGTTCTTCACCATCACGTATTTGTTGCCCTTCACCGTGGAAGAGTCAATGATGTAGGGCCCGGAGCCGGCCGGGGTCGCCGCCAGGCTTGCGGTGTCAGTGACGCCGGCCTTGCCCACGATCATGCCGGTGGTGGAGGCCAGGTTCTTCTCGAAGCCCGGCTGGGCCTTGGCGAACGTCAGGGACACCTTGGTGGGGCTGACGACATCCACGGAAGTGATTTCCTGGGCACCGCCCTTGGCCACAGCTGAGTAGGCAGTCAGGGCCGGATCCGTGCGGCGGTCGAGGTTTGCTTTGACCAGCGCGGCGTCCAGGGTGGAACCGTCAGTGAAGGTCACGCCCTCCTTGAGGGTGAGCGTCAGGACCGTGTTGTCCGCGTTGTATTCAAAGGCACTGGCCAGGCCGGGACCCGCAGAGCCGTCAGCCTTGAGCACCATCAGGCTTTCGTAGAGGCCTTCGAAGAACTGTCGCTGGGCCGCTGAAACGCGCAGCGGGTCATAGCCGAACGATGCCGAGTCGCTGTCAATGGCGAGGGTCAGGGTGCTGGTATCGGCTTTGGCGGCCGTCTGGCTGGTTCCGCCGCCGCAGGCGGTCAGGGAACCAAGGACAAGGGCCCCGGCCAGAACGGCCGCGCTCCGTCGTGCGGGGGAGGTCAGGAGTTTCATGTGCGCCTTCGCATTCGTGATGGAATCGTGAGTAGGGTCCGGGACCGGCGGCCCGTCCGGTCGGCTGTGACCGCTGCGGGCCGATCCGTCGGTGCCCTCTCGTCAGATGGCCCCGGTAACCGGCTTCTTCAACAATCGCCGGAACGGGTACCTGCTCCCCACGCGAATTTCATTGGTTGAAACAGTATTGTGGTGGGGATCACCTGACATGAAATGGCGAAGGAGCACAGGCGTGACGGTTGAAGTGAACGAGGACGCGGCAAAACCGCAGCGTGGCAGGCGTCCCAAGCAGGGCGAACCGGTGATTGACCGGGCGCTGAGCCTCCTCGCAGTGTTCAGCGACCGCCGTCGTGCGTTGACTCTTTCCGAAATGGCACGGCTGGCACAGATGCCGGCGCCCACAGCACTGCGGCTGATCGCCCGGCTGGTGGAGTGGGGTGCGCTGGAACGCCTTGAGGACGGGCGGTACGTGGTGGGGGTCCGGCTCTGGGAAGTCGCGTCGCTGTCACCCCGCGGCCACGGCGTCCGGGAGATTGCGCTCCCCTACCTGGAGGACCTTTTTGCCGTGACCCGCCACCACGTCCTGCTGGCCGTCCGGGACAAGAACGAGGCCGTCATCATCGAGCGGCTGTCATCAAAGCAAGCCACAGAGGTTGCCTACCGTGTCGGCGGGCGTGCCCCGCTGAGGTCGACGGCGGTGGGCCTGGTTCTGCTCGCGGGGGCGGACGCAGGGTTCCAGGAGGCGGTCATCAGGCAGCCTCCTGATATGGAATCGGGCGTGGATGCCATGCCTGAAGGCCAGCTGCGGCGGACTCTGTCCGACGTCCGCCGCACCGGCGTCGCAATGATCCGCAGGTCCGCGCCCTCCCGCACCGTTTCTGTTGCTTCGCCGATTTTTGATGCACAGGGTGCGGTGGTGGCCGCACTTTCCATCGTTGTGCCGGACGGCGCCACTCCCCCCAACGTCCTGGCACCCGCGGTCCAGGCCACGGCCAGGGCGGTGTCCCGAAACCTCGGCTACAACAGCGGACCGAGCGACAGCGTCAGCATGCGCCCCTAACGGCCGTGCCGGACGGGTGCCGAAGGAGCACGGGGATGCCTCGTATAATCTGAGCATGCCGATCACGCGCCTCACCCGAGGCCTCCATGCCCAGCAGTCCACCTCCGAGCAGTGCGGGACCGACCTGTGAGCGGCGGTCTCGTCGCCCTGCTGGACGACATCGCAGCCCTTGCCCGCATAGCCGCCGCCTCGGTGGACGACATCGCTGCCGGGGCCGCCAAAGCGGGGGCTAAGGCCGCCGGCGTGGTGATCGACGACGCCGCCGTGACGCCGCAGTACGTCTCCGGAGCGGACCCGTCACGCGAGCTGCCGATGATCAAGAAGATCTTCTGGGGATCGCTCCGGAACAAGCTGTTGATCATCCTGCCGGCGCTGCTGCTCATCAGTGCTTTCACCCCGTGGGCCATTCCGTTCATCCTCATGGCGGGCGGCACCTACCTCTGCTACGAGGGTGCCGAGAAGGTCTGGCACAAACTCCGCGGACACCACGGGGCCGAAGAGGACGCACCGGCCGTGGACCGCGGTCCGGAGGCGGAGGCGAAGGTCACCAAGGGCGCCATCACCACAGATTTCATCCTCTCCTGCGAGATTATGGTCATCTCGATGAACGAGGTGGCCGCTGAGTCTTTGTGGGCACGGGCGTTCATCCTTGTTGTTGTTGCCCTGGCCATCACGGTGCTGGTCTACGGCGCGGTGGCGCTGATCGTCAAAATGGACGACATCGGCATCCACCTGGCCGCGAAGGACTCCGCGGGCTCCCAGCGTTTCGGCGAACTGCTCGTCAAGGGCATGCCCGCCGTGCTGACCGCGATCACCATTGTGGGAACGGTCGCCATGCTGTGGGTCGGTGGCCACATCATGCTCCAGGGCGCCTACGACCTCGGCTGGCATGCTCCCTATGACCTGGTCCACGCCCTTGAGGCCCCGGTCGCCGGGATCCCCGTGGCGGGCAGCTTCCTGGCCTGGCTCGTGAACACTTTGTGCTCGGCCGTCCTGGGAATCATCTGGGGCCTCATCGTGATGGCTATCGTGGTCCCGCTGCTGAAAGTCCTGCCGTTCGGCAGCAAAAAGGGCGGCCACGGAGAGGACGGGGTCCCTTCCGCAGCCGCCGGGCATACGCCGGCGAAACCTGACGCCGGCTCCTCCCCCTAGCCCATACCCACCGCGCTCAGGCGCTCCCCGGCTTCCCGGGCCACACCGCCAAGCCAGTAGGCGCTGGGCTTGGGGGTGCGGATCTGGGTGGAGCGGTCGACGGCGATGATTCCGAAGGTGGGACCGTAACCAAAAATCCACTCGTAGTTATCGAACGCGGTCCAGGCGATGTAACCGCGCACATCGATGCCGTCCGCGAGGCAGGATTCCACACCGGCCAGCGCCGTTTTGAAGTAGTCAAGCCGCTGGGTGTCATCGTTCGTTGACAGGCCGTTCTCCGTCACCATGACGGGGATCCCGGCGATCCGGTGCGCCTCCCGGATGGTAGCTTCGAGTGCCTGCGGGTAGATCTCCTCGCCCAGCTGGTTGGTGACGGCACCGGCGGGGGCCGGGGCCACGCCGTCGGGCCCGAAGACGGTACGCCCGTACGTCTGGATTCCCACAAAGTCGTCGCCGCGCGAGACTTCGAGGAAGCGTTCGTTGACATCGCGCCGGACCTGGTCCGCCAGTTCCTGCCCGCCCTCGGCCGCCTGGATGTCCGAGTTGGCAAGGGTCCAGCCCACCATCAGTTCGGGCTGGCGGGCCTTGATGGCATCCCGTCCGGCGCGGTGCGCCGCGAGTTTGATGTCGAATGCGGCGTCGGAAACCGTGAACTGGAACGGTGCCACCCTGGCCGCCTCGATGCCCAGGGCGTCAGCGGCTGCGGACCACAGCGGAACCCGGCCGCGGTGTTCCGCAGGTTCGCCGCCGATGCCAAGCGCCTTGAGGAGCCAGGCCAGGTTGGGCTCGTTGAGGGTGCACGCGACGCCGATCAGGTCCCCCAGATGCTCGGTGGCGCGGTCGCAGTAGCGGGCGAACCGTTCCGGCGTGGCCGGGTCTTCCCAGCCGCCGGCGGCAAGGAGCCACAAGGGCGAGGTGAAGTGGTGGAAAGTCACCACCGGTGTCAGGCCATACTCATGGCAGGCTTCGAGCATCCGGCGGTAATGGTTGAGTTCCGCGACGCTGAAGTGGCCCTCTTCCGGTTCGATGCGCGCCCATTCCAGCGAGAAACGGTAGGTGCTGAAACCCAGGGACGCGATCAGCGCGATGTCCTCGCGGTAGCGGTGGTAGTGGTCGATCGCGTCACCCGATGGCTCGGCGAAGATGGTTCCGGGCAGGTGCTCAAGGAACCAGGTGTCGTTGTTGGTGTTGTTGCCCTCCACCTGATGGGCGGCAGTGGCCACGCCCCACAGGAAGTTGGCGGGAAAGTGCTGGAGCTCGGTCATCTAAATCCTTTCAGGTTCCGCAGCACATCAGGCCCTGCCAGTCGGAGGCACCTGCCCTGCGGCTGGTCCCAACCTTACGCAAACACTTTCCAAGTTGGAATACTTTCAAGGGGAAACTTTTACCAAAGTGGAAAAGAAGCTTGGTACACTGTGCCGGAGAACCCAGGAGGGCGACGATGACAGAACTGACTCGGCAACCGGCCCGCAGCGCCAAGCGGGCTCCCTACGCCAACGGCGAGCGTAAACGTGCCGGACTGGTGGACGCAGCGTTCGCCGTCTTCGCCGAGAAGGGGTTCCAGCGCCTGTCGGTCCGCCAGATCGCCGAAGAGATCGGAACGAGCCACACGGCCCTGCTGCATCACTTCGGCGGCAAGGATGCCTTGCTGGAGGCCGTGCTGGTCCGGCGCGAAGAACGGGAAGGCCCCTGGCGCCGCACCCTGCTTCAGGAAAAGGGCCTCCTGGAAACCGTGCCCGAGGTCATGCGCCACAACGCGGGCATCCGCGGCGTGATCCAGCTTGACGCCACCCTGCGGGCCGAAGCCGTGAATCCGGACCATCCGGCCCATACGTTTATCCTCCGCCGCGACCGGGAGCTCATCGCCTCCCTTCGGTCCGAGTTCGAACGGGAAATCGGGGCGGGCCGGGTGGCACCGCAACT
>NZ_QAIQ01000712.1:0-4586 GCF_003061105.1 Arthrobacter sp. HMWF013 | reverse complement strand
GCTCGCCTGGCTCTACGACGGGTCCGTGGACATGGCCGGGTCCTTGAAGGACTTCCTGCAGCTCCTCAGCGTAAGACCGCAAGGATAAGAGTGCCGCCGGGCCGTCAGAGCTGACGATCTGCCTCGTGCTCGTGCTCGTGCCCGTGCTCGCGGCCGTGGCCCACCAGTTCGTGAAGCCCTTCGACGGAATCAGCGAGCGAGAGTTCCGGGGATTGCACGATGAACGGCATCAGGAGACGGTTTTCCTTGTCCAGGTGCACGGCAAAAAGTTCCTGGATGGCTGTCCCGGTTGCTGCAGCCTGCACACCCTGCGCGACGCGGAGCCGTTCCACCAGCCCCACAATGGCCTGATGCTCGGCCAGCATGCCCTCCACCAGGAGCCGGCCCTGAACTGTATTTCCGGGGCCTGAATAGAGCGGCCCTTCTTCCGCCAAGGCATGGGGCACCAGTTCCTGTTCGCACCACATGGCCAACGCGTTGCGGGCATCGGCTCCGGCTCCGGAGGCAGGCTCCTCAACGGCACGGATCAGGGCAGCAACCCGCTCGCGGAGCTCCGCAAGCATCTCGCCATGATGATGCTCAACCGCATGGAGGGCACGCCGTTCAGCGTCCAGGTTTTTCTGCGGATGCTGCTCCATGACTGCTCCTCGTTGAGTATCACCGGTGCGGGCGGCCCTGATGGGCCCTGCTCTTCAACTGTACGAGAAACTGCCCCGCCTGCGAACGCAGGCGGGGCAGTCCGTACACGGGCAGTTCGTTCAGCCTGGCTATCGGGGGGCCAGCTACTTTCCGGAAGCGGCGGGATAGGCCGCGTCCACCTCAACCTCCACCAGCCAGCCGTTCACGGGCAGGTTCTCGATCTCCAGGGCGAACCGTGAAGGCCGGGCCCGGTTCACCACGAAGGGCTCGGCTGGTGCGGCCGAACCCCGACAGGAATCGCAACGTTCCCTCCCGCCCTACACACCAGGCGCTCATATGGCTAGAATCGGAAACCGGGAGTCCATGATGGAATCCGGACAACGGAAGAGACAGGGAGGTGGTTTTGATGACTGCTACAGCCGCGCGCCCGCGCACCGCACACATCAAGCACATCACCCCCGTCTCCAGCGACCGCCCGGCCTAGCCGCCGCAGCAACCACCGGACAGCAACCACCGGCAGGAACACCTGCCGCAGGTCCGTGCAGTTTCCGGGGTCTGGAGACCACCCCAAAGGACTCACGTTGAACAATTCGTCAGGCATCAGCCTGGACAGCATTGACCTATCCACCAAAGGCCACGACGGGCCTGTGACGTACGGCTACTCCACCGCAGTCGCCGCGCATTTCGACGCCGACCATACCCAACACCAGTCACGCCAGGATGTTGCCCAGCAGGTTGCCCAACAGAGGGAACGCGGGCGCGTGGTCCGGGTGGACCGCAGCCTGGTCCTCGTGGCTGTGGGCAGCGAACTGCTCCACCTGCCTTATCCCCTCGACGCAGGCGTGCCGGTCACCGGCGACTGGGTCTGGATCGGGCCAAACCGCGCGGGCGCCCGCCAGATCACCGGGATCCTCCCGCGCAGGTCCGAACTCAGCAGGAAACGTGCGTTTGAGGACTCGTCCGAGGCGCAGGTGCTGGCCGCCAACATGGATGTGGTGGGCGTGGTGGTGCCCGTTGACCGCCCCCTCACGCACAACCGCCTGGAACGCACGCTCGTGGCCGCATGGGATTCCGGTGCGGTCCCGCTGGTGATCATCACCAAAGCGGACCTGGCAGACGTAGCGGACGACGTCGTCGGGAAGGTCATTCTGCAGGCGGCGGGTGTTGAGGTGGTCACTACCTCGGCCGAGAACGGTGATGGCATCGACGCGCTGCTGTCGCACCTGCCACCGCACGGCACTCTGGTTCTCCTCGGACCGTCAGGCGCCGGCAAGTCCACCCTCATCAATGCGCTGGCAGGCGGCGAGGTGCAACACACCGGAGAGGTCCGTTCAGGCGATTTCAAAGGCAAGCACACCACCACGTCCCGGGAACTGGTCCCGCTGCCTAACGGGGCAGTACTGATGGACACCCCCGGCGTCCGGGGATTCGGGCTGTTCGACGCGGACGAAGGCCTGACGGAGATGTTCAGCGATGTGGAGGAGTTGGCAACCCTGTGCCGGTTCGCTGACTGCGCCCATCAGAGCGAGCCCGGCTGCGCCGTCCAGGCAGCCCTGGCGGACGGAACGCTGGAGGAACGGCGCTGGCTCAGCTACGGAAAACTGCAGCGCGAACTGGCCGCCCTTGCCCGGCGCACCGATGCAGCCGCCCGCAGGGCCTACCAACGCGAGTGGCACCAGAAGGTGGTGGTCGCGGGGAAATCGCAACGGTCCGCGGAACGGGAGAACTCAGAGCGGCAGGAGGAACATCGGTCTAAGAAGAAGCGGCGTTGAGCTGGCTGCTCAGGGCCACAGGTCCCTGTCATACCCGTAAAGCCGGGGCCTGGGCCTCGGTTCTTCCGCAGGCTCGGGAGACTTCGGATGCTCCGTGTGTTCTGCGCCTGTGCCCGGTACATCCTGCTCTTTGTCACTCGGCGGTGAAGGCGGGTTTTCTTTTTTCTCGGCCACGATGTTGCACTCCGAACACTGGTGGTTTGATCCGGCTGCCTGAATCCTTACGCCCACCCTAAACGGCCGCCGGTGCCGTTACGTGTCAGGTTAGGTCAAGATTGCGGCAATGTTGCCGCTGTCCCGGTGCGCCAGCGGGCCTTTTGCACCGCAAGAGGCGCCGGCCTGGAATCCAGGCCGGTGCCACGTTCCGCCCCTCAGCCTTTTCGTTCCGCCCGGTAGGCGCTGGGGCTGATGCCATGCAGCCGGCGGAACTGGCGGGAAAAATAGAACTGGTCAGCGAGCCCGATCTCCCGGCCCACCGCGGCGATCGACAGCTCGGTTGTATCCAGCAGCAGCCTGGCCCGCGCCATCTTCAGGGCCGTGTGGTGGGCGAGCACTCCCCCGCCGGTGGCCTCCCGGAACAGCTTGCTTAATTGCGAGGACGAGACACCCACCACCTTGGCCAGCTCGGGCAGCCGGATGGCGCCGTCCGCCCGGTCCTCAAGGAATTTCATGGCCTGCTGCAGGGGCGTTCCCTGCTCGGGAAGGCGGCGGTCCACAGCCAGGGTGGTCAGCAGCTTCCATGCCATTCCGGCCGTGGCCACCAGGCGGGCCGGCGACTGGTCCTGTTCCAGGGCGGTGATGATCTCGTCCAGCATGGCCGTCAGCCGGTCCACCGCAACGAGCGGAATGAGTGGGCGGTCCGGGCGCACCCCGGTCTCCCCAACCAGCTCCGGGGCATCAGATCCCAGGACGTGGCACCACCAGATCGTCCATGGGTCATCGGCTGAGGCACCGTAGGCATGGGCCTCCCCCGTGCCCCCGGGGAGTACGACGGCGGTGGACTTGCCGACGTCGGACCGGGAACCTCCCGCTTCAACCCAGCCTGTCCCCGCGACGCAGAGAATGATGATGGTCTCTTTGGCACCCTGGGGGCGGCGGCGCCCGTGCGCCGTTGCCACGGGAAAGACCCCGGCGTCGGTGACCACCAGACGGCGCGTAATGGGGCGGGTCAAAGCATCTCTGACCACGGGCCGCGGGACCACCACCAGGCGCTGGTTCTGGAACCCTGTTGCCAGCTCCACGCGGCACTCCCTCCATGACGGAATGTCCATGTTACGCCATGCACGGACCGCCCTGTCCGGTGCGCTCTGCGGTCCAGGAGGTCCACTGGATCAGTTCCACTGTGTCCAGGGCTGCGAGGTCGCCCGCCACGCTGTCTCTCCGCTCCTGGGCAGCGGCCGGAAGCCCCACCTCAGCCGCTTTGGACAGCGGAAGGACCTGGAGCAGGACCTCCGCACCAGCGGGGATCCCGGCGTCGTGCGTTTCGATCACCCACGGTGAGCCGTCCCAGAACCTGTCTGCCACCAGGGTCCCGTCAACGAACAGCCGGGCAACGTCGCCGGCCCAGGCTATCTCCAGCTCGGTATGCCCTCCGCCGGACGTGGATGCCACCGTCAGGTCCAGCCGGTAGACCGCCGCCAGTTTGTCCATCACGTCGTCGGACGGTGCGGCCGCCCGGCCCGCCAGCGAGCCGAAGGACGCGGGCACCGGCATGGCGGCACGGAGCAGTTCCGCAGCCACCCGGAGCCCCGGCTGGCCGGGATCGGTTGCGGCCGCCACCACCTCTTCGAAGCGGGCAGCCGCGGCGGAGTATCGCGTGACCCCCGGTGACCCGTGGGACCTGCCGGCCAAGGCACCATCCGCAGCGAGCCACACCGGATCCGCTGAGACCACCAGTTCCCGGCCGTCCGGCGTTTCCAGGACCCACGCCTGGTCGGCGAGCCGGGATGGCAGGACAAGGATTGCGAGCGAGTGTTGGCCCGCCGTCGCCGTCAGTGTGACCGGCTGCCGGGCGTCCACGGAGTATGTGTTTCCGGCGAGTAGCGTGGCGGCCCCGTCAAGGGCGGTTCCCTCCGGCAGGCAGAGTTGGACCTCGATGCCTTCTTCAGCGGTGAGGACCAGCGTCTGTGCTGCTGCCGGGCCCAGCACGGTCAGGGGCGAAGCCGTGGCCCAAAG
>NZ_QAIQ01000101.1 GCF_003061105.1 Arthrobacter sp. HMWF013 | reverse complement strand
CGACGGCGCGCCCTGGACCCAACAGCCGGCCGCGCCAGCGGACGCCCGTTTTTGATCTTTGGTCCCTTAGGCTTGGGCCATGAACAACACCAGAAGAGCAACGCTCATTTGGTCGCTGGGGGCAGTTGTTTTCTCTCTCATCGGCGTATACATCGCACTGAATTCCAACGGAGCTTGGTACTCCATCGTTTCGGCGGTCATCCTCCTCCTTGCGGGTGCCGCCTTCGCTGCGCGGGCCGTTTTATCCCTGCGCGCGACTGGCGCGTAGTCCAACCTAGACACCGGCCGCAGAAGTACATCGGGAACTGATGGCAGCTAAACAAACCGCCGCTGACGGTGGCCGGCGGCCGTCCCGGAGGTCCCTGAAGATCCTGACTGTCGTGTTCACTGTTGCCGCGGTCGGGTCGATGGTGTTGGTGGCTGCGGACCTATTAGTTGGCCGGCCTGCTGCCGGCGACCTCTTTATCGCCTTCCTCAACAGTCTCGCGGCAGTGGCATTATTGCGGCTCAGTTCTGCAGGGGAGCGCGCATGACGAAGCTTTCCTCGGCAAAAGAAAATCTATGGGTGCAGCGTCAGCGCTGCATCGCCAAAACGGAAAATCGCTTCGACAGCCCGGGCGAAGCGAGGCCCTTCTCAGGGTTAAAGGGCTAAGGCCGGCCCTTTGGGGCCGGCCTTAGTTTTCCCTCAGCAAAAGGAAACTTGTGCTGCAGCGTCATCGCTGCAGAAACTTACAGATCCAGCGGGGATTTCTCCCAGGAGATATCAACGATGGGGGCACCTGGCTGCGGCATCGTCAACATCGAGAGCTCGAGAACGTCCTGGGCATGGGTGGCATCGGCAGGTGCTGCGTCATCGTCCGTGAGGATGTACTCGTGGCTCATCTGCTGCTCCCAGGCTCTTGGTGAGTGGTGTTCCTTTTCCACTGTAGCCCGGCTTCCACTGTAGCCCGGCGGCCGGCCCTTGCCCGCTTGTGGTGCTGCGCCCGCGGCAGCGTAACCGGCGGCCGGAGGAGCGCACGCGGGGGAGGCCGCCACCGCACCCAAGGGGCCGGACCGCTCCCCCGGCCCGGCCCCCTACTCGTCTAGCGGTGCCGCTTGTAGGCGGTTGCCTGGTTCTTCGCGACCGGGGCGATGGTTCCCCGGCTCACCAGCTGCTCCATCAGTTCCGCCAGCCGGTAACCGGGCGTATCAGCCAGAGCCAGCTTGAAGTGATCCGCCGCCACGGAAGACTGACCTTTCAGGTACGCCAGCCAGCCGATCAACGTCAGCAGGGGCGCCCGGTAGCCCTCCGGCGCGGCATCGATGAGCTCCCGGGCGGTTTCCTGCGCCCGGTCGACCCGGTCCCAGTCCGGGGCGATCCCCTCACCCATGAGCAGATTCCCGCTTCCCTCGGCGTCCGGCAGCTCCGGGTCGATCACGTTGCAGAGCAACGTGTCGCGCAGGTCCGGGCGCTGGAAGCATGCCAGCAGCTCCACCGCTGTCTCCGGATCCATCCAGCCGTCCCGGGTCAGGGCCTCGGCCCACAGTTCCCGGCCCGGACGCAGCTCCGCGCCGAGCACTCCCGGCAGGGCGTGGCGGATCTGCTCCTCCCTGTCTGCCGGGCCTGCGAACGGTGCATAGCTGGTGCCGGGCGTCTTTTGGTAGCTGCTGCCACGGAACACCAGTTCCGCGTTCAGCTGCCCGTCGGTAATGGATTCCAGCGATTCGGACGGGCAGCACCCGGCGTCGCTGTCGCACAGCAGGTTTTGCCAGTGCGACGGGGTGACCAGCCACGCGTCCTGCAGCGGGGTACCTGCACCCTCCAGCGTCTCAATGACAGCCTCGACGTGATCGTGGAAGGGCCGGGTCTGGCCGGGTGCGGGAGTGCTGGCAGTGTAAATGGCCAGCAGCACCGCCGTGGCCTGAGTGTCCAGTGCGAGGTAGTCCGCCATGGAGCGGGCGAAACCGGCGGGTTCGGCGAACGCCGGGGCGTCGACGCGGAGTGTCGCGCCCAGCGTCTTGCCGCGCATGGTCAGGAACACGAAGGATTCCCGCGGCACGAACCCAAGGGAATGCGGGATGAAACCAAGGATGTCGGCGGGGCTGGAGATGCGGATTGCGTCGTTCATGGTTTTTCGTCCTTTGCTGAGGATTAGGTGGGTGGGGCGACCAAAGGTGACCGGCCAGCGTCCCCTTTCCCCCCCGTTGTTTTGGCTGCTGGCGAAGCTTGCGGAGCTGTGGCCGACGG
>NZ_QAIQ01000711.1 GCF_003061105.1 Arthrobacter sp. HMWF013 | reverse complement strand
GGTGGAGGGAACGGGGGCGTCCGGTGCCGGAAGGGGCAGGTCGCTGGCTTTGGCGGGCAGGGTCAGGTGCGCCGCGCTGTTGTCCTTGGAGTTGTAGAACCACACGTCGCTGTCCCGCCGGATGACATCGCGTTCGGCGAGCCTGTCCACCACCTGGACGCGGACCTTTGCCGGCCCGTCCATGAAGATCCGGGCGGTGTGTTCGCCGGTCAGAAGCTCAGCGATGGAGGCAGCCCCACCGGCAGATGCCGGTCCTGATCTGGGACCGACGGCAGGCAGATCAGGCAGGCCCAGCTCGGAGGACTGCTCGATTGTTCCGGAAAATGACCTGGTGCTGTGCTGGCCCAAGAGGGTCAGGACCTCGGCGGCGGATTTCCCGGGTAATGGATCGCCCGCGCGCGCCGGAATGGATCCCGCCAGAACACCGGCCGCTATCACTGCAGGTACAGCTGCTGCGGGAACCCAGCGCAACCAGGTGCGTTTCATGCCAGACCCGTTTTCATCCGTGGAGCCCATACCTTCAGATTACGCCTGGCTGGCGCCGCGCACATCCCTAAGGCGCCGCCTCAACCGGAGGACAGTCCGGTTATGCGGGCACCACGGTGCCGGCCCCGCCGTCGACCGTAATCTTCTGGCCGGTGGCGAGCCGCAGGGTGGCGTCCGGAACGCCCACCACTGCCGGGATGCCGTACTCCCGCGCCACGACGGCCCCGTGTGAATTTGGACCGCCCATCTCCATGACCAGGCCACCGGCCGTCAGGAACAGCGGGGTCCAGCCGGGGTCGGTGGACGGTGCCACCAGGATCTCGCCCGGTTCCAGGTGTGCTCCCACCGGGTCCAGGATGACCCGGGCCGCTGCGGTGACCGTTCCTGCCGAGGCAGGGCTTCCCGCGAGAGCGCCCGGCACTGCGGGCATCCCCGGTGTTCCGGCCGGCTGCAGCGTCTCCGGTTCCGTTCCGTCCGAGAGGAGCACCCGCGGCACGTGGCGCCGCTCCAGTTCCTGCGCGTACGCGGCACGCCGCCGCGCCACCAGGGCCCGCAGGTCTGCCGGCCGCGTTCCGTCACCACCGGCAGGCACATCTGCGGCGTTCAGGATCCCGTGCGCCAGGCCGGCCCTGGCTTCAACCAGGTCCAGGAAGAACACGTCTTCCGCCTGGGCCACCACCCCGGATTCGACCAGCGCGGCGCCCACCATGGCCAGTTCCTTCCGCACTTCAGCAAGGCCAATCACCAGCAGGTACTTCGGCAGCTCGCGGAGCCCGGCAAACAGCCGGGCCCGCCGCAACGCCGCCCGCACCACTGCGCCGCGGAGCCGGCCCCGGGCACGCGCCTCGGCCACCAGGCGTTCCACACACGCCTCCGCCTCCTCGGCAGCATTGCTGAACTGGACATCCGGAGCCACGGATGAATTTTCGAGCCGAAGGTAGTTGGCCAGGACGCCGATAATGTGGGTGGGGTCATCTGACCAGCGGGGCATCCCGACGTCGATCTCCGCCACCGCGCGGTGCCCGTACTGGCCCATAAACCTCGCCAGGCCTGCCTGCAGCTCCGCGGGAAGCCCACCCGAGCGGTAGTCTGCGGCGACTTCTGCGGGTTCCCGGCCCGCCACCGCGGCGCGGGATCCGCCGTCGTTCCTGATGACCTGCGCGA
>NZ_QAIQ01000710.1:7645-29036 GCF_003061105.1 Arthrobacter sp. HMWF013 | reverse complement strand
GCTGTGGAGTCGGCATAGACGTACGTCAAAGTAGCCACCGCTGACTGACGGCAGGCTGACCTCGAACATTGACGGATAGCTCCCACGACATCCCAGACTACTCGCTATGGCCGGCCGTTCGGCGTATTTGCAGCACTGTCGCCGCGCCAGAGCGGGATTGTGGATTGTGTCGCGTAAATCTTCGGCCGGGTTTAGAGTCAATGTATGCAGTCATCGAACCATGAATCAGCTTTTACGGTCCGGTTGGCTGACCCGGATGTCCGCAACGGAGAGACGGGTTTGGGGTCGCCGGGCCGAAGCTTCGCGATGCGCCGCCGGAACCGCCACGGCCGGGGCCTGCGTGGCGAACTGATGTTGCCAACCCACCCCGGCTATCGGACGCGGTCCGACAGATTTGATGACATGGTGCTCGATTCAGCACAGCGGCTCCACGACATCTGGGGCAAAACCCTCGATGGCGTGCGGTTTGCTGTTGATGAAATACCGCCCCAGCTGGAGCAACTGGTGGCCGATGCCTCGCCGCCGCCCATGGGCGCCTACACCCCCGCCACGGCGGAGGAAGGCCCGGTCATCACCCTGTACCGCCGCGTGGTGGAACAGGGCTGCGCCACCCGTGAGGAACTCCAGGACCTTGTTCACGACGTCGTGGTGGAGCACACCGCCGAAATGCTCGGCGTAGCGCCTGAAACGCTGGACCCGGTGTACCGGCGCCGGTACTGACCGGTTTTACTGGGCGTTTTGACAGACTGGGCGTTTTGACAGCCGGACTGGCTCCCTTATTGCCTGCTGGTACTGATTCCCGGCTGGTGCGGCAGCTGACCGATTACCCCCCGCTCTCTTAGGGCTGAAACGACCAGATAGTTGCCGCCAGGTTGCCGGACGCTTGGTCCCGTCCGGTCAGTACCCGAGAGTGACCGGCACCTTTTCCTGGCCCGATGCCGCCGGCATGAAGGCCAGCGTGGAAACGTCTTCCCGCCCATCCTGCTGCAGCAGGAGGGCTCCGTAGGCGGCGTCACCCGAAGCTGAGACGATGTAGCCCACCACGTCTGCTTCGTCCACTTTCTCCGGAACCTTGATGGACGTGGTGGTACCGCCGGCGACGTCTGCAGTTGCGGCTGCCCGGATCTTGCCGTCCGCGGTAATGGGGGC
Source organism: Arthrobacter sp. HMWF013 (assembly GCF_003061105.1). Lineage (GTDB taxonomy): Bacteria > Actinomycetota > Actinomycetes > Actinomycetales > Micrococcaceae > Arthrobacter. Next base: position 27,887 of record NZ_QAIQ01000710.1, on the reverse strand, counting down.
GTAGGAAATCGTTGCCCGGTTCTCCAGGACCCCGAACACGAGGATCCGCTCCCCGCCCTGCGGCACCGGAACCACATGCTGGCTTCCCAGCCGGACCCCGGATGCAGCCCATGCAACGTCCAAGGCCTTCTCGCTGGCCAGGCCGCGCGTGACCCTGGCCGCAGCCACGAAGGAGACATCCGAACTGGTGGAGACGGTGTAATGGCCGGCCGGGACCCCGGCCAGCGACACCTCGGTGACGGAACCGGCTTTTGCGGTCACGACGCCTCCGTTGGGAAGGGCCTTCTGGCCGTCACGGCCGAAAAGCTTGACCTCCACCACAGCATCCGCGGAGCCGGGGACCGTGAGGGAGAGTGTCGGACCGGCGTCGTCGAAGCCACCTGTCCCGGTGACGGCGGCGATTCCGGCCGCGTCCTGGATATCCACCCCGGTCATGACCTGCCGGGACGCGGGCGCAGCCCCTGGGGCGATGAAGTCGACGCCGCCGGGCGTGAGTCCCCTCAGGACACTCTGCTGGATGGCAGCCGCTACAGGACCGCCGGCGCTGCGCACATGGACGCTGAGCTGCTCTTCGCCGGGAGCGAGGCCGGCCAAAACAATGGACCGCGTGGTCCCAGGCGCCACCAGCAGTCCCCTGCTGCCTGGGGCCTGGATCTGCCCCTGGCCGCCGAAGAGTTCGAGGCTGACAGTGGCGGGCGTGCTGGAGGCATTGCTGAGCACCAGCACGGAGGTGCGGCCCACCGTGGTGCTGGCACCGGCGAGCCAGAGGTCGTTGGCGGGCGCCTGGCAATTGGCCGCTGCGGACCCTTGGAGGTCGCCGTCCGTGGCCGAGAATTTCAGGACTCCCGCGGCTGAGGGCTTCAGGCCTCCCAAGGCATCGGCTCCCAGAACGGTGGGGCCTTCAACTTGACGGCCGGCCAGCACGCCAGCGATCAGGTCCTGGGGACCTGTACTCTCTCCGGGCTGGCCGCCGCCCTTGGCGATCTCGACGGCGGTACTTCCGTCGAGCGCGGACAGCCGGCTTCCGGGCATCACACCGCCGGGTGCACTGATGACGGCTCCGGTGACAGCGCTGTTGGCTGTGGCTGATTCAGGGCTGAACTGCGGATCAGTGCCGGCCTCGGTCCCCTCGAGCAGGCGCGCAGGCCCGGGACACACGCCCAGGCTCGCGCCGGCCGGAACGGTTGCCAGCGCGGCCGGGATGCTCCGGTTCCCGGCGGGCTCAGGCACGATCGACCCGGCAGCAACCATCCCGCCGGCCGCGGCCACTATCAGTACAGCCGAGGCCAGCCCGGCCAGCGTCTCACGGCTGAGGGTCCGGCGGGCCGGGGGACGTGGTTGTCCGGCGGCGTCATCGGCCAGCGGCGCGTCTGCCGCGGCCACGTCTGCCGCGGGTGCGTCGTTATGCATTCCGGTGTTCCTTACGCAAAGATCCCTCGTCCCGGGACAAACCGGTGTTGGGCCGGCGGGCGGGCATGGGGATGGCGAGCATCACGGTAAGTCCGATCACCGTGATCTGCGCGATCCCGGCCCAGAGGGCCCAAGGGACGTCGTAGCGGATGGTCAATTGGCCTGCCGACGCCGGCAAGGTGAACGCCTGGGCGGAGCCGGAGGTGGTGGCGGTGAGTTTCCGTCCGTCCAACCAGGCGCTCCAGCCTGGGTCAGCCCGTTCGGCCAGCACCACCAGCCGGCCTTCCGGTCCTTCGGCGACGGCAGTATCGACGTCGTCGTACCTTGAGGGCACCAACGCGACAGTGGCTCCGGCACCGTCAACTATCCGGACGCGGTGGGCAACATCAGCGGGCTGAAGTGTGGGCTGGTTCAGCGGGGTGATGCGCCACAGCCAGCCGACATCGGTCTGCCCGACTGCAACGAGCCCCGGCACGGCGTCCATCCTGCTGGCCGTGAGCTGGGCGGCGGTGTCGGCTGAGCGCAACACCACGAACCCGGCCCCGAGCCGCTCGAGCGCAGGCCGGGGGTCCACGCCCTGGCCGGCCACCAGAGTGGCCACGACGCTGCGGATGGAGGCCGTGACGTCGTCGTCCTCCCTGACGGTCTCCTGGCCGGGTGCGCCCATGATGTTCCGGGAAGCCGCAATGGCCGACAGGCTGTCCAGCGTGGTCCCCGCACCGCGCATCAGGGCGGCATCGAAGGTGCCGTTCTCCCGGGTGCTGATGAGCAGTGTGCGTGTCTGCTCGGGTCCGGTTCCGCGGTCGATGGCGGTGGCCGGGAGGGTCCGCGCACTGCCGGCCTCCACCAGGCGCGGTGTCCCCAGCGCCGGGCCGGACGGCACCTCGGTCAGGGGAGCCGCGGCGGTGGACCGGAGCATGTTCTGGGCGGACCATACCGCCATGCCGGCCAGTGGTCCGGCAAGCAGTACCACCATGGCAAGGGCTGTGGCGAAGCGCAGCGCCACGTTGCGCCTGGTGCTTGATGAGGACGCCCTGTCCGCGGCATCAAGCAAACGCTCGGCGCCAATGAGCGCGGCACCCAGCAGGGCGAAGCCGGCCGCGGAGACCGCCGGGCCGGTGAAAGGGGTGACCAGGGTGTCCGCGTTGGCACCTGTGGCTATGTGCCCTGCGAGCCAGGATCCGGCCAGGACAATCAGTGCTGCCGACCAGAGAACGCGCGCTGTCCGGGTCCTCTTGCCTGGCACGAACAGAGCCGCGACGGCCAGGAGCAGGACCGGTACCGCTATCAGCATCGCCAGCAGGAGTGCCCACGGGATCGTTTGGCCGCTGAAGAACGGCAGGCCGTGCAGTCCCCCTGACGGGGAGAAAAGCAGGGGCTGCCCCAGCAGCTGCTGCCATAAGGGAGCGGCTTCAAAACCCAACGGAACGCCGGGATCGGCGAGCAATGCCCGTGGCCGGTCGATGACTGAGAGTCCAAAGGGAATGAAAAGCGCGGCACTGGGCAACAGCGCCCACCAGACCGTCCGGCCCCGGCGGCCCAGCATCAGTCCGCAGATGACAATGATGACGGCGGCCGGTATCAGCACGGAAGGCGCCGACGCGGCCACCACAGCGAGCGCCAACCCCGCGGCGGCTGCGGCCGTCCAGGAGGGCATGCCGTTGATTCCGGGCCGGGCAGGCGGTTTCTCGGTGAAACGCCGATCACCGGGGACCGGCACCGCAAACCGGCCGTGGCCCACTGCGGAGCCGGTGGCGCGCAGGAGGGCCAGCCCGAGCAACGGAATCATGAGATGGGCCACCAGGGCTCCCACGCGTCCCTGGTTCAGTGCCACGTGCAAGGCCGGTGCGGCAGCCCAGACAAGAGCAGCCACGAAGCGGAAGCGGCGCCGGAGCGTCAGGGCGCCGGCCGCGAACCAGGCCGTCAGTCCGGACAGCGGAGCTGCCAGCAGCAGCAGCCAGGCCATGGCGGCGTTGGCATCTCCCCCGCCGAGCAGCCCCAGGATCCACAGAACGTAGCCGAACGGGTCTCCCCTGCCGGGAAGGCCGGCCCCCAGGCTGATCCACCAGCTGGAGGCGTGATGCCAGATTTCGCCCAACGTGGCGGAGACCGGAATGAGGCCGCCACCGGAGACTGCCTCGGCGCGGAACAGCCCACTGAGCGCAAGGAGGGAGGCTGCTGAGGCGATCATGAATGCCGCGAGTGCGCCGGTCCCCACCCAGCCCCGTTCGCTGGTGGTCAGCGCGGCGAAGTCATCGGCTGAATCTCCGGTGGGCTGGTTAGCGAGGGGGTCCTGGACGAGGCCGTCGGGTGTGGAGTTGTCGGCGCCCAGGGCTTCCATCAGGGAACGGCGGTGGTTCCAGACTTCCCGCCGGGGAGTCTGCAGCTTCTGGATGACCGAACGCCGGATCCGCCGTGTCCGGGCCGCCGTCCGCCGCGCCTTGGCAACGGCACGGGGCCTGGCGAGGGCAGCGAACGTGGCCACCAGCTGGGAGAAACCGTGGCCCGGGTCTTTGACCGCAATGCTGAGCACAAGTTTGAAAATGCTGCCCAGGAGCGCACCCACTGCGTGAAACGGAACCTTCCACAGCGGGGCGTGCGTGAGGCGGAGATGGACCTGGGCTTTGCGGGCAGCTGAGGGGTTGCCCTGTCCGTGGGGCCTGTGCGCCACGTGGAACATCCTGGCCGTGGGGACCACCACCACACGGTGCCCGGCGAGGCGGTTGCGCCAGCAGAAGTCGACGTCATCGCCGGTGCCGGGCAGGGCGGGGTCGAACCCCCGCAGATGCTCCCAGATATCGCGGCGTACCAGCATGCCGGCCGAATTGACCGCGAAGGTGTCCGTGCGGCCGTTGTATTGACCCTGATCGAGTTCGTCGGCATCGATGAGGGTGAGCCGCTCCGCCCAGCGGCTGGTGGAGAGCCCGACGTCGATGAGCCGGCGCCCGGCGTGCCAGTCCAATTGCTTGCAGCCGGCGACAGTCACCGATGGTGCGCGCTCCACGGCTGTCAGCAGTTCGGCCAGTGCCTCCGGCGCCGGGGCTGAATCGTCATGAAGCAGCCAGATCCATTCCGTCCCGGCGCGTTCAGGCTGGCCTTCCCACGGCGAGAGTGCATCGAGCCCTGCCCGTACGGCGCCTCCCATTCCGCTTTTTCCGTGCGGAAAACTGGTCACGCTGGCTTCGCCGAAGGCCCCCTCCAGGAGCGCTGCGGAGCCGTCACGCGATCCTGTGTCCACCCCGATGAAGGAGTCGGCGGGCCGGGTCTGGTCCGCGAGGGCAGCCAGGGTTCTGGGGAGATAGGCACTGCCGTTGTGGGACACCACAACGGCAGTGACATGCACTTCCTTAAGAATTAGACTGCCCGCTTCCTTAGCCGCCGGCGCTCGCGCTCGGAAAGGCCTCCCCAGATGCCGAACCGTTCGTCATTCGCCAGCGCATATTCAAGGCACTGGGACCGCACGTTGCAGGCGCCACAGACCTTCTTGGCGTCCCGAGTGGAGCCGCCCTTCTCCGGGAAGAAGGCCTCAGGATCAGTCTGTGCGCACAATGCGTCAGTCTGCCAGCCGAGTTCGCCTTCGTCGTCGAAGTCCTGCCTTAGCGGCAATCCGATCCACGCCGGCTGCGTGATGGTATCTGCGGTACGCAGTTCCATCGGGGGGTCCAGGTCGTCATCGTCCTGGCCGTGGCCGCCGTCGAGAAGAGCTTCGTGCGCCGCCAGAAAGGCCGTGGCCTGATCATGGCGGGAGTCGCTGGTGTTGCGGTTGTAACGGTCCGCGGCGCCGGGATCGGCAGGATCCACGTACCAGTCACTTGGAACGCCGCGTGAACGGTATTTGGCCGTCGCCTCAGCGGCGACGACAGCATTTTCATGGATACGCTCTGCTTGCCCCATGCGACCCTCCTGAAAGTTGCAGCCTCTGCCTGAATCCCTGGGCACTCGGTTGTGTGCCTGTATTTACGCAGTGGCCTTATATATCTAATTACACGTGTGTAACTACAGGCGCGTCAAGCCGCGGAGGGATAATAATCAACTTTCCGGCCCAAGCCCGGGCACGCCACGCCCGGGGATTTTCAGCCAGCCGGGCGCGTCGGGCGGGAATAGCGCTGCCCCGATGGCCCGTACCGCCAAGTTCCCTTGATTTACGGCAGAAAATACAGGCAGCGGGCTAATAAGACAAATGGAATGACGAATCAGAGTGAGGAAGATCACACGACCCCCGGCGGTCCGACTGATTCGACTCAGGCGCCCGGCGCGGCGCCGGCGCTGCCGCGGCGCAGTCCGGCGCGGCCCCGGCCCCGCCATGATGCAGGAGGGTCCAGGCAGGGTGCGGCCGGAGGCGCAGCCGGCAGGGACCGGCCGCAGGCGTGCGTGGCAAGATATAGCCATGAGCATCCCGGCTATCGAACTGATGACGTCCCTGCGTTCCGGCCACGCCACGTCGCCCCGCCTGACCTGGTACGGGCCGGATTCCGAACGTGTTGAACTCTCCGGCAGGGTCCTGGACAACTGGGTGGCAAAGACCAGCAACCTCCTGCAGGATGAGCTGGATGCCGAGCCTGGAACGCGGCTCAGCGTTTCCCTGCCGGCCCACTGGAAGTCACTGATTTGGGCGCTTGCCGCCTGGCAGCTGGGCATGGAAACGGTACTTAACGGTGGCGACGCCGAACTGCTGGTCACAGACAGTCCCGGCACGGTCGAGGGAAAGTTCGACGCCGTGATCGCCGTGGCGCTGCCTGCCCTTGCCATGCGGTGGCCCGGCGACCTTCCTGCCGGAGTCATCGACTTCGCCTCCGAAGTCCGCATGCACGGAGATGTTTTCCTGGCACACAGCGACCCGTCACAGACCGGCTGCGCGGTGCAGGGTCACGACGGCGTGCGGCACCTCCACCGGGACCTGATCACGGGCTTTGCCACGCCGCACGACGAGGGTGTCCGGCTGCTGGTCCCCGCCGCCACAGGCCTCGAAACGGCACTGGCAGACTCGCTCGGTGCCTGGAACCGCGGCGGCTCAGTAGTTCTGTTGCACCCCGACGTGGAACTGACAGACAAGCTGATGTCGGCGGAACGTATCCACGGCGAGTAGCGATCGAACCCCGCTAAGGCTGGCGCGGCCTTTCGGTTTCCTCTTCTGTCGGCTCGCGGTACTGGGCGGCCACAGGAGCAACTGCTTTCCCATGGTGGTGCGACTCGATGAGCTCGTGGTCGTGGGAGAACTCCGGCTCCTGGTCCAGTTCTTCGTTGAAAACCCAGAAGCGGTAGGCAAAGAACCTGAAGATCGTGCCGAGCACGAGTCCCACCACGCTGCCTGCGATGAAGAGGGACGGTTTGTCGTTCAGGTCCAGAATGTACTTGGCGAACCAGACACAGCCCGAGGCGATCAGGAGTCCCACCACGTTCATCACGGCAAAAAGCGCTGCTTCGCGGGCCACGTTGGCCTGTTTGCGGTGACGGAAAGTCCAGTAGCGGTTGGCAACCCAGGAGAAGATGCTGGCCACGATCGTAGCCAGTGCTTTGGCCCACACCTCGCTGTTGTGCATCGGTCCGGTGAAGAGCCAGATAAATACAGCCGAGTCTATGACGAATGCCACACCGCCGACTGCGCCGAATTTGGCGACCTCACGCCAAAAGAGCGAGGCCAGTCCCCGTATTCGTTCTGCAAGTGAGCTAAGCATGACCCTCCAAGGCCGTCGGATTGTGGGCCACACGGCCAGAGACCATTTTAGCCCGGAAACTGGCCTGTCCGCCCCATCCGCCCGGCAGGAAGGGGGCAGGATTACCCGAAATCCGGCCCCGCGACGTCTGAAAGCCGGGATCCGTTGAGCTTTTCTGTAGGCTGGCATATGTGACTTTTCCAGTAATCGGCGTGGTTGGCGGCGGCCAACTTGCGCGCATGATGGCCCCTGCCGCCACCGCCCTCGGCTTTGAACTCCGTGTCCTCGCTGAGGCGGAGGACGTTTCGGCGGTGTCGGCTGTATCCACTTCGCCGGTGGGTGACTACAAAGACCTGCAGACGCTCCTCGACTTCGCGGATGGCCTGGACGTCATGACGTTCGACCACGAGCACGTCCCGACGGACCACCTCCGCGAGCTTCTGGCCGCCGGAGTGAACGTGCAGCCCGGCCCGGACGCCCTTGTCAACGCACAGGACAAGCTGGTGATGAGGGCGGCCATCGACGGCCTGGGGCTGCCGAACCCCACCTGGGCTTCGGTCCCCGATGTCGCCGCGCTGGTGGACTTCGGCGATAAGACCGGCTGGCCGGTTGTTCTCAAAATGCCCCGCGGCGGCTATGACGGCAAGGGTGTGCGGATCATTGACTCCGCCGACGACGCCGCCGGCGCCGCTGAGTGGTTCGAGGCCATGAGCCCGCTCCTCGCCGAAGCGAAGGTCGACTTCAGCCGCGAGCTGTCCGCGCTGGTGGCACGGACCCCGGGCGGCGAAGCCCGTGCGTGGCCGGTAGTCCACACGATCCAGGTGGACGGCGTATGCGACGAGGTCATCGCTCCCGCCCTTGGCGTCCCACTGGAGGTTGCCGCCGCGGCCGAGGACGCCGCGCTGCGGATCGCCAGTGAACTCGGCGTGACCGGCGTGATGGCGGTGGAGCTCTTCGAAACACCGGGAAGCGGAGCAGGCTTCCTCATCAATGAGCTGGCCATGCGGCCACACAACACCGGCCATTGGACCCAGGACGGTTCGGTGACCAGCCAGTTTGAACAGCACCTGCGCGCAGTCCTGGACCTTCCGCTCGGCGCCACTGACGTGCTGGGACCCGTGGTGGTCATGAAGAACTTCCTGGGCGGCGCCAACCAGGACCTGTTCTCCGCCTTTCCCGCCGCCCTCGCCAGCGAGCCTGCGGCCAAGGTCCACTGCTACGGCAAGTCGGTCCGGCCAGGCAGGAAGATCGGCCATGTCAACCTTGTGGGCAGTTCCACAGCCGATGTTGACTCAGTCCGGCAACGTGCCACCAGGGTGGCCGCCATCATCCGCGACGGCCGGGTACCGGCTGAAGAAACAGTACGGATTTCCGAGGAGAACGCATGACCATCGAATCCACGTCCGGCGCTGCAGACACAACGAACAGACCGCTTGTCGGCCTGGTGATGGGATCGGATTCGGACTGGCCCGTGATGGAGGCCGCAGCCGATGCGCTGGCTGAATTCGGCATTCCCTTTGAAGCCGACGTCGTCTCCGCCCACCGGATGCCCACCGAAATGATCCGCTACGGCCAGAGCGCCCACGAACGCGGGCTGCGGGTCATCATTGCCGGTGCCGGCGGTGCTGCACACCTTCCCGGCATGCTGGCAAGCGTCACGCCACTGCCTGTTATTGGCGTGCCGGTGCCGCTGAAGACCCTTGACGGCATGGATTCGCTGCTCTCCATTGTGCAGATGCCGGCAGGGGTCCCCGTGGCCACCGTTTCGATCGCCGGGGCCCGCAACGCCGGCCTCTTGGCCGTCCGCATCCTGGCGGCAGGCACGGACACACTGGCCGCGTCCCTCCGCGCCGATCTCCTCGATTTTGCTCAGGAGCTGAACGACACGGCCACCCGGAAGGGAGCGAACCTCAGGCAGAAAGTCAGTGAGGTTTTCGCTGACGGCACCGGTGTTCTCCGGGGCAGCAGCTAAGGTACCCCGAAGATGTCCAGAAGCGAACAGCAGCCCTCAGCAGGGGCGTCCATGACCGATCCCGTGCGCTATCCGTCCGCGGCCTCGGAGCCGATGCGGACCAAGCGTGGCTTCGTACTGGTCCTCATGACCCTCCTGGTCCCCGGCAGTGCCCAGATTGTTGCCGGTGACCGCAGGATCGGCCGCATCGCCCTCCGCGTCACGCTTGCTGTGTGGGCCCTGCTGGCAGCCGCTGCGCTGCTGTTGCTCCTGAACCGGTCCCTGCTGATCAACATCATCACCAACCCGTTCGCTTCCCTGGTGATCATCCTGGCCCTTGTGGCACTCGCACTGGGGTGGGCACTGCTTTTCATCAATACCCTTCGGCTGATCCGCCCGCTCCTGTTGGCACCCAAAGCCCGTCCCGCCGTCGGCATCGCACTGGTCCTTGCGCTGATCCTGAGCAGCGGCACGCTTGGCTATGCCGCGTACCTGCTCAATGTTGGCCGCAATGCCATCGGCAGTATTTTCTCTGCAGGACCTTCGATCGAGCCTGTGGACGGCCGCTACAACTTCCTGATGATGGGCGGTGACGCCGGTGACGACCGCACGGGCCGCCGTCCGGACAGCCTCTCGGTCCTCAGCGTGGATGCCAAGACCGGGCAGACTGCCATCATCTCCGTGCCCCGCAACCTCCAGAACGCCCAGTTCAGCGAGGACTCCCCCATGCGGCAGATCTACCCGGACGGCTACGACTGCGGCGATGGCTGCCTCATCAACGCCATCAACACCGAAGTCACCAACGAACACGCCGATCTCTACCCCGGCGTCGCAGACCCGGGTGCGCAGGCCACGCTGGAGGCCGTCTCGGGGAGCCTCGGCATCACGGTCCAGGCCTACGTCCTGGTGGACATGGACGGCTTCGCCAAGCTCATCGATGCCATGGGCGGCATCCGGATCAAGGCCGGCGGCTGGGTCCCGATCAGCGGCGAAACCATTGACGAGGCCAGCGGCATCCACGGCATGCCGCTGGGCTGGATCCCGGCCGGGGACAATACGCTGGACGGCTATCACGCCCTTTGGTACGGCCGCTCACGCGAATTCGTTGACGACTACGCCCGCATCGCACGCCAGCAGTGCGTCCAGCAGGCCATGCTCCAGCAGCTCGATCCAGCGACGCTCCTGTCGAAGTTCGAGGACATCGCCAGCGCCGGAACCAAGGTGGTGGATTCGAACATCTCCTCCTCGCAGCTGGGGAGTTTCGTGGACCTGGCCATCAAAGCCAAGGGACAGGACGTCAAGCGCCTCACCATCGGGCCGCCCGATTTTGACGCCTCCTTCTCCACTGTCCCGGACTTCGATGTCATCCACGACAAAGTGGACCAGTTGCTGGCCTCCGCTTCGGGACCCCAGGCTGCCGGGCAGCCGGGCACAAACCTGTTCGACGGCGAGCAGGTGGACGGCCTGCAGATCGACACGGCCCAGGTATCCGCCGCGGGCGGACGGCTGCAGGCATCGGGCCCGCTTCAGCCAACTGCCCTGCCCGCCGCCGGCCGGTCACCCGCCCAGCAAACGCCGGCTCCGTCGTCGGGCTTCACTCCGGTCACCACAACCCCCGACGGCGAGCCGATCACCGAGGAGCTGCTGAACCAGCTCAAGAGCATGGGCGACGAACAGACGCTCCGCGAGTTGGTAGCAACGAACGGCCAGTGCGCGCCTCTGTAGGTGACCGCCTGCCGCACCGCCAACCCACCTCCCTTGCAAGCCCCGTAGACCTGACAACCAGTAGACCAGAATGGACACCGGCTGTGTACGAAATCGAAAATGCCCTCCGCGATTACGCCTGGGGCTCCACCACGGCTATTGCCGGCCTGCTGGGGCGCCCGGAGTCCGGCAACCCTGAAGCCGAGCTTTGGATCGGGGCCCACCCCGGCGACGCTTCGCTGGTCCGCCGGCCGGATGGCTCTGACATCCCGCTGGACCAGCTCATCGCGGAGGATCCGGAGCATTTCCTCGGCAGCGAATCCTTGGCGGAGTTCGGCCCCCGGCTGCCCTTCCTGACCAAGATCCTTGCCGCCGCCCAGCCGTTGTCCCTCCAGGTCCACCCCAGTATTGAGCAGGCCAAAGCCGGCTTTGCCCGGGAGAACGCACAGGGCGTCGCGCTGGATGCACCCCACCGGAACTACCGCGATGAGAACCACAAGCCGGAAATGATCTTCGCGCTGACCCCGTTCGAGGCGCTGTGCGGGTTCCGGGCCCCAGCAGAGACCCGGAAGATCCTGCTTCGGCTTGCCGCGTCATTTGACCTGGCGGGGACGGAGATCCCGCCAGTGCTTGGGCAACTGCTTGAAGACCTTGCGGACCCCGACGAAGGCAACGGCATCCGCAAGGCCTTCGAACGGCTGATGACCGGCGACGAGGCAGTCTCGCACGCCACTGCCATGGTGGCTTCGGTCCTGATTTCCGGGGCACCCCTCACGCCGTACCAGGCAGAGCTTTCCACGGTAGTGAGCCTGAACGAGAAGTATCCAGGGGATCCGGGCGTCCTGATCTCGCTGCTGCTCAACAGGATCTCCCTGGCACCCGGCGAGGCTGTCTACCTCCCGGCCGGCAACGTGCACGCCTACCTGCATGGCCTGGGCGTGGAGGTCATGGCCTCGTCCGACAACGTGCTCCGCGGCGGCCTGACACCGAAATTCATCGATGTTCCCGAGCTGCTGCGGACCGTCGAGTTTAAGCCGGTGGCCGTTCCGATGCTCGCACCGGAAGTTTCCGGCCTCGGCCAGGAGCTCTACCAGCCTCCCTTCCGCGAGTTCCAGCTTCAGCGGATCGAACTGTCCCCCGGCGGCGCTCCGGTTCCGCTGGCGCAGGCGGGAGCCGCCGTCGTGATTGTGGTTCAAGGCTCGATCTACCTGGACTCCCCCAAGGGCGACCTGCAGTTGGCCCGCGGCGGCAGCGCCTTCCTGCCGGCTTCCGAAGCGCCCGTCAATGTCCACCCCGTGACCGGGTCGGAGGAAACGGCCATCGCCTTCGCCGTGACCACGTCCATGAAGGCCTGACCGGTGGAGTATTTCCTGCAGACGCAGGCTTGGGCGGACACCCTGTCCTCGCTCGGCCGCACCATTCACCAGCAATCCGGCCCCGGTTGGAGTTTCCTGGCCGTTGAGGAGAAGAACGCTGCGGGCAAGGTGCTGTACGCCCCTTACGGGCCGGTGGCCTCGTCCGCTGCCGCGTTCGACGCCGCCCTTGCCGCCTTGGTCGAAACGGCACGTTCCATCGGGGCCGTGTTTGTCCGTATCGAGCCTGTTTCCGCCGGGCTTGAGCCGGCGTCCGCCGCAGCGGAACTGCGCCGGCGGGGCCTGCGGCCTGCGCCAGTGAACCAGCAGCCTGAACTCACGTGGATCGTTGACCTCGACCGTGATTTCAAGGAAGTCCTGGCGGAGATGAAGCCGGTCAACCGGAACCTCTACCGGAACATCCACAAAAAAGGTGTCACTTTCCGGACCTCGCAGGATCCGGAGGAGATAGGGATCCTGCTCAATTTCCTGCACATGACGGCCCGCCGCAATGGCTTCAAGCCCCAAAGCGACGAGTACCTGACCCAGGTTGCAACATCCCTGATGCCGGCCGGCGCGGCGACGCTGTTCGTGGCCGAACTCCACGGCGAACCCATCGCCGCGGCGCTGGCTTACGATTCCGCTGACACCCGCACCTACGCCCATGCAGCCCTCGATGATACCCACCGGAAACTCAGCGCCGGGATTCCGCTCCTGGTCACGCTGATGGCCGATGCCAAGGACCGTGGACTGAAGCACATCGACCTGTGGGGGGTTGCACCGGAGAACGCGCCCGATCACAAATGGGCAGGTTTCACCGCGTTCAAGAAGTCCTTCGGCGGCTACGAGGTGGCTTACCCGGGCACCTGGGACCTCCCGGTGAAGAAGCTCCGCTACAGCGCCTACCAGTTGACCCGCCAGTTGCGGGACAGGATCATCTCGCTGAGGGCAGCCCTTCGGGCCCGGAAGACGACGTAACGCCGGTTTTATCCGACCCAACCAACGCCAGAGGCCCTGGATCCGTGTGGATCCAGGGCCTCTGGCGTTTACGGGTGCGGGGCCAGTCAGTTCTTGCGGGCGTAGCCTTCCCACTTGCTGGCCTGGTGCTCACCGTCAACGAAGCGGATGGTGCCGGACTTTGAGCGCATGACGATGGACTGCGTCAGAACCGTGTTCTTGGAGTAGCGTACGCCCTTGAGGAGGTCGCCGTCGGTGATGCCGGTGGCCGCGAAGTAGCAGTTGTCGCTGGAGACGAGGTCGTTGGTGGAGAGCACGCGGTCCAGATCGTGGCCGGCGTCGATGGCCTTTTGCTTCTCGTCGTCGCTGGTGGGCCAGAGGCGGCCCTGGATAACGCCGCCCAGGGACTTGATGGCGCAGGCTGCAACGATGCCTTCCGGCGTGCCGCCGATCCCCATCAGGGCATCAACGCCGGTACCGGAACGGGCTGCGGCAATAGCACCTGCGACGTCGCCGTCCATGATGAACTTGGTGCGCGCACCGGCTTCGCGGATCTCTTCAACCAGCGGGCGGTGGCGGTCGCGGTCCAGGATCATGACGTTGAGCTGGTTGACCTTCACGCCCTTGGCCTTGGCGATCAGGTGCAGGTTCTGCTTAACCGGCAGGCGGAGGTCAACCATGTCGGCGGCTTCCGGGCCGGTGACGAGCTTCTCCATGTAGAAGACGGCGGAGGGGTCGAACATCGATCCGCGCTCAGCCACTGCCAGGACAGCAAGTGCGTTATTGATACCCAGCGCGGTCAGGCGGGTTCCGTCGATGGGGTCCACGGCGACGTCGCACTCGGGGCCGGTGCCGTCACCAACGTGTTCGCCGTTGAACAGCATGGGGGCTTCGTCTTTTTCGCCTTCGCCGATGACCACAACGCCGTTGAAGTGGACGGTGCCAAGGAAGGAGCGCATGGCGTCGACGGCGGCGCCGTCGGCCTTGTTCTTATCACCGAAGCCCACCCAGTGGCCGCCGGCGATGGCCGCGGCTTCGGTGACGCGGACGAGCTCGAGTGCAAGGTTGCGGTCCGGCTCGTCGATTCCCACGGCCAGGGACGGGGAGATCGTGGAATACTGCTGGGTCATGGGCGTAGGTGACACGTGAACCTCTTCTTCGAGTGGCGATCATTGGACCCGCTCGGCCGGATTCAGCCATGCGGTGATTCCTCTGCTTCTGATCATAGTCGCGGCGCCATCCTCCGGGCGCGCCATGACGCGGCTCCGCAACATGGGATCTGTGCAGGTCCGCCGCTCCCGAATGTGGGTTGAGCCCGATCATGCGCGACTATAGAGGGGTGAGTGAAATGCAGGAAAAAACCAGCCCCGGGCCCGACCCCACCGACTCCGGACGCCAGCACGGGGACGTCAACGCGGGCGAATCCGGCCCCGTACGCCCCGTCATTCCGGCTGCCGCGGCCAAGCGGGCCAACGCATCCGTGATCGGCATGATCATCGCCCTGGTTGTCAGCATCGCCGCCTTCCTGCCCATCGTCTTGATGAATCCGCTTCCCAAGAGCGACGGCTTCCGGCCCGACATCAATGTCAGCGAGGTGGCCCGCAACGCAACGGATGTGGCGGGATTCACACCGGTGGCACCGGATACGGGCAACACCTTCACGTCAAACTACGCCCGCTGGGAGTCTGGCAGCGGCAGCGGCGTTCCCACGTGGGAAGTCGGCTTCCTGACGCCTAAGGATTCCTTTATCGGCCTGGTCCAGACCCGGCAGCCCAACCCCACCTGGCTCGTCCAGCAGACCAAGAGCGCCCCCGTCACGGGAACGCGCAGCGCCGGCGGTCAGGAATGGGAGCTGCGGGACACAGGCAAAGGCGAGAAGTCCATGGTGCTCGATTACCGCGGAACCACCGTTGTCCTGACGGGAAGCGCGCAGCTGGACGAGTTCGCTGTCCTGGCCGCCGCCGTCGTGAAGTCCATGGAGGGCAGTCCGGCCGTCACAGTTTCACCCTCTGCCGGTACCGCACCGTAAAGTAGGCGCGTGGCTACCTACCTGACCCCTGCCCTTGCCTGGCGCCGTCTGCGCGAAGGTAACGAACGTTTTGTCAACGGCGAGTCTTCGCACCCGAACCAGGATGCTTCACGCCGCTCCTCGCTGGTGGAAAACCAGCATCCCTTTGCCGTGATCTTCGGCTGCTCCGACTCCCGGCTCGCGGCCGAGATCATCTTCGACCTGGGCCTCGGCGACGCCTTTGTGGTGCGCACGGCCGGCCAGGTCATCGACGACGCCGTCCTGGGCTCTTTGGAGTACAGCGTCAGTGTCCTGGGCGTGCCGTTGATCGTGATCCTCGGACACGACAGCTGCGGCGCGGTCAGCGCCACCAAGGACGCTATCGAGACGGGTCAGATGCCCACGGGGTTCATCAGGGACCTCGTGGAGCGGATCACCCCCTCGGTGCTGACGTCCATGCGGAATGACCAGCACGAGGTCAATGACATGGTGGTGGAGCATACGAAGCAGACTTCACAGCGCCTGGTGGACAGCTCCCGTGTGATTTCTGACGCAATCGAAAAGGGCCGGGCGGCTGTCATCGGCCTCTCGTACAGCCTCGTCGAAGGCAGGGCGAATGTGGTTTCAGGCATTGGCGAGCTCTAGGCACCCGCCAACGCACCGCCCGTAGCATGCGGTTCACGGTTTTAGCCCGGGCCGCCAATCGCCCTAAGCTAGCCCCATGACTTCCACTGAAGAATTCCGCATTGAACACGACACGATGGGCGAAGTCCGCGTCCCCGTGAACGCCCTGTACCGTGCACAGACGCAGCGTGCAGTTGAGAACTTCCCCATTTCCGGCAAGACCCTGGAGCGCGCCCACATCGAGGCGCTCGCCCGCGTCAAGAAGGCTGCTGCCCAGGCCAACGCTGAACTGGGAGTGCTCGACGGCGAGCTTGCCAAGGCAATCGCTGACGCTGCCGATGAGGTAGCTGCCGGCAAGTACGATGGCGACTTCCCGATCGACGTCTTCCAGACCGGTTCCGGCACGTCCTCGAACATGAACACCAACGAGGTTATTGCCGAGCTGGCAAGCCGCGCCCTCAAGGCCGCCGGAAGCGACAAAGTTGTCCACCCGAACGACCATGTCAACGCCTCGCAGTCCTCCAACGACGTCTTCCCCACGTCCGTTCACGTTGCCGCCACCTCGGCCCTGATCAACGACCTCATCCCGGCGCTTGGCTACCTTGCCGAGTCGCTGGAGCGCAAGGCCGTGGAGTTCAAGGACGTCGTCAAGTCCGGCCGCACCCACCTGATGGACGCCACCCCGGTTACGCTCGGCCAGGAGTTCGGCGGCTACGCAGCCCAGGTCCGCTACGGCATCGAGCGGATCAACGCCTCACTCCCCCGCGTCGCTGAAGTTCCGCTGGGCGGCACGGCAGTTGGCACCGGCATCAACACCCCCGCCGGCTTCCCGGAGCGCGTCATCGAACTGCTCGCCACTGACACCGGACTCCCCCTGACGGAGGCCCGCGACCACTTCGAGGCCCAGGCAAACCGCGACGGCCTCATCGAAGCGTCCAGCCAGCTGCGCAACATCGCGATCTCCTTCATGAAGATCAACAACGACCTCCGCTGGATGGGTTCCGGCCCCAACACCGGCCTCGGCGAAATCGCCATCCCGGACCTGCAGCCGGGCTCCTCGATCATGCCGGGCAAGGTCAACCCCGTCATCTGCGAGGCGTCCATCATGGTCTGCGCCCAGGTGATCGGCAACGACACCGCGATCGCCTGGTCCGGCACCAACGGCGCCTTCGAGCTGAACGTCGGCATCCCGGTCATGGCCGCCAACCTGCTCGAGTCCGTCCGCCTGCTGTCCAACACCAGCCGTGTCATGGCCGACAAGATGATTGACGGCATCACCGCCAACGTGGAGCGCGCCCGCTTCCTCGCCGAGGCTTCGCCGTCGATTGTGACCCCGCTGAACAAGCACATCGGCTACGAAAACGCGGCCAAGATCGCCAAGAAGGCCGTCGCCGAAGGGCTCACCATCCGCGAGACCGTCATCGCCATGGGCTTCCTGGAGCGCGGCGAGCTGACCGAAGAGCAGCTGGACACCGCACTGGACGTTATGTCCATGACGCGTCCGCCGCACAAGGCCTGAGTCCCCCCGCCTCCCTGGCTTCGCTCCGCTTGGGCGCGACGTCGGCCGCCCACCTTCCGCGTGAAGGTGGGCGGCCGACGTCGTTAACCGGGTTCCATCGGTCTTTACGTATCTGTGCTGGGCTCCCGACGCCGTCGCCTTCCTAAAATTGCACTTACTTAAGAATAGTGCAAACATATACTTTGTGAATCAAAGTGCAGTTATAGAGGGCGGCCTTCGCGAGCGGAAGCGCGCGGCGACGCGGGCTGCCATTACCGCCGTCGCGCGGAAACTGACCGCCGAACGGGGACTGAACGGCTACACGGTGGAAGAAGTCTGCGAACAGACGGATATCTCCCGACGGACGTTCTTCAACTACTTCCCCACTAAAGAAGACGCCATCCTTGGTCACGTCGACGATGAGATTCCGCAGGACGTCATCGAGGATTTCATTGCCCGTGGTGGGTCATCCGCGCCCGGCGAAATCTCCCCCACGCTTTTCCAGGACCTGATCGTCCTCTCCCTGAAACTGTCCGAGAACATGGCCGCCTCCGAAGAGGAAACGCGCCAGTTGATCGGCGTTATCAAGAAGGAACCCCAGCTGATGCTGAGGATCATCGGAGCCACTGAGGAGCGCGAGGCCGAATTCGCCTGTGTGCTGGCCCTCCGCGAAGGCGTTGCCCCGGAGCATCCGGTGATCCAGATGGCCGTGGTCCTCCTGGGGAACATCGCCCGCAAGAGCAGCTGGACCTACTTCTCCGATGGCAACACGCGCCCCTACCGCGAGCTGCTGCTGGAGAACATCTCCGCCGCCCGCCAGCTCTTTTCCCAAAACTTCGAAGAACCCTTACCCGCAAAAGGAAACTCATGAGCACCACTGTCAGTCCCAAGGCAGCGGCCGGACCGCTGCTGTTGACCCAGAAACGCATCTGGATCATATTCTCCGCGCTCATTGCCGGCATGTTGCTCTCAAGCCTGGACCAGACCATCGTTTCCACGGCAATGCCCACCATCGTGGGCAAGCTCGGCGGCGTGGAGCACCAGGCGTGGATCACCACCGCCTACCTGCTGGCCACCACCATCGTGATGCCGATCTACGGCAAATTCGGTGACATCCTGGGCCGGCGCAACCTGTTCCTGGTTGCGATCGCCCTGTTCACTCTGGCTTCGGTTGGTTGCGCATTGGCTACCGATTTCTGGGGCTTCGTGATCTTCCGCGCCATCCAGGGCCTGGGTGGCGGCGGCTTGATGATCCTGTCACAGGCCATTATCGCGGACATCGTCCCCGCCAAAGACCGCGGAAAGTACATGGGCCCGCTGGGCGCCATCTTCGGACTCTCCGCCGTTGCAGGCCCCCTGCTCGGCGGCTTCTTCGTGGACCACATGACCTGGGAGTGGGCCTTCTACATCAACATTCCCATCGGTGTCGCTGCTTTCGCCATCGCCTGGTTCACCCTGACGCTGCCGAACAAGAAGGCTGAAAAGCGGATCGACATCCTGGGCGTTGTGCTGCTGTCCGCCGCGACCACCTGCCTGATCTTCTTCACGGATTTTGGCGGCAAGAAGGACGAGGGCTGGGATTCACCCCTCACCTGGGCCTTCGGCGCGGGACTGGTGATCTCCGCTGCTGCCTTCGTCATGGTGGAACGCCGCGCGGAGGATCCCATCATTCCGCTGAGCCTTTTCAAGAACCCGATCTTCATCAACGCCACTGCCATCGGATTCACCCTGGGTCTGGGCATGTTCTCCGCGATCGCCTTCGTGCCCACCTTCCTGCAGATGTCCTCGGGCACTTCCGCCGCCGAGTCCGGCCTGTTGATGCTGCCCATGATGGTAGGCCTGATGGGCACTTCCATCTACTCGGGAATCCGGATCTCGAAGACCGGCAAGTACAAGATGTTCCCCATTCTTGGCGCCGCCTTCACCATGGCTGCAATGCTTTGGATGACCACCCTGACGGCTTCCACCCCCATCTGGGTCATCTGCGTCCAGCTGTTCATCTTTGGTGCAGGCCTCGGCCTGATCATGCAGGTAGTTGTTCTCGTGGTTCAGAACTCGGTGCCCGCCGATCAGATCGGCACCGCCACCAGCACCAACAACTACTTCCGCGAAGTCGGCGCAGCCATGGGCGTGGCGGTCTTCGGTGCAATCTTCACCAACAGGCTGTCCGAGTCCCTGACCACCGCGTTCACCGGGGCCGGCGCATCAGCAGAGCAGGCGTCACAGTCCACCAGCACCCTGGATCCGCAGGCATTGAGCCAGCTTCCGGAGCAGTTGCGGGACGCCATCGTCAACGCCTACGCCGAGTCGTTGGCGCCGGTGTTCTGGTACCTCATTCCGTTCATCGCTGCGGCGCTGCTCCTGGCCATCACACTCAAGCAGATCCCGCTCTCGGACACTGCCGGAATGGTGGCCCGCGGTGAAGCTGTGGGCGGAGAGGAAGCCGACCGGCTGGAGGCGGAGCACCTGGCCCTGCTTAACGGACAAGCCGGGAAGGCTTCTGCTCCCGAGCAGAACGGCACTTCCGAGGCTGTTGCTGGTCACGGCTCTGAGGTCATGAAGGACGACGACGGCGAACTCGTTTCCCAGCCTCGGTGACGGACCAGGAGGCTGACAGGGATAGCCGATTGACCGGACGGGGCAACCGACCGACGGGACGGCCGACCGGCTGACCGCAGGACGGGATTGACCGGACGGGACGGCCGAACGGACGGCACAACTCACCGGCTGACCACAGGACGGGCCGGCCGGCCGGGACAACTCACCGGCTGAGCCGTTGACTCGCTGACTTAACGAAGTACAAGTAGACCCGCCGTACAAATCGACCCGCAAGGGCGCCGCAATCTTTGGGGGTTGCGGCGCCCCTGCTGTGTGTCAGGCTATCCAGCGAACGTTCGGCGTCCCGCCTGGATTTTGGCTCATGCCGATTCAGGGATCTGGGCATGGCCGTGCTTCGGCAACGCTGGACTGAAGACTGCTTAGCTCCTGAAGCAGGTGTTCCGGCCAATGTGGTGGTTCCCAGTCGGGTTGTTCGCTGGCGTAACGTCGGCCTGTGGGTGAGATCCAGCCTGGCGGTTCGTCTTG
>NZ_QAIQ01000710.1:6221-7635 GCF_003061105.1 Arthrobacter sp. HMWF013 | reverse complement strand
GCCGCCGGCTTCTACGACGACTTCCAGGACGGCCGCGACCCCGCCGGCATCACCACCCAGGACCCGGAGCTCGCCTCCCGGCTGGACCCGGTAGCCGCCGGCCGCCGCTTGGCCAACTACCTCCGCGTTCTTACGATGGAAGCGCAGACCATTGCCCGGGCCTGCGGGAAGTCACACCTGCACAACCTCGAACCCGAGGACCTGGTGGCGCTCACCATTGAGGCCTCCGCCATGGCCCGCGTCCCGCTGGCAGGCACCAGCTGGATCCCGGGCGCCAAGTAACAGCGCCAAGCAGCACGCGCTAAGCAGTACCTGTACCCGCCCGGAAAAGGAACCCAGTTATGACCGATTCTTCAGACTATGTGGTGGTGGGCGCTGGCCTGGCCGGTGCCGCCACCGCCTGGCAGCTCGCCGCCCGCGGGCACCAGGTGACTATCCTGGAACGCAACGTTCCGGCCAGTCACGATGCCAGTTCGCACGGCTCCGCGCGGATCTTCCGCTACGCCTACGCGGACCATTTCTATACGCACGCTGTGGCGGAGTCGAAAAGTCTGTGGGACGGGCTGGCTGAGATCGCAGGTACACCGCTGATCACTCCCTCCGGAGCAGTGGACTTCGGTACTGAACGCCATCCGCACATGCTGGCCTCGGTGCTGGCTGACGAAGGAATCGAGCACGAACTCCTTGACGCTGCCGCTGCCCGCGACCGCTGGCCGGGGCTCGCTTTCGACACCGAGGTCCTCTGGCACCCCGGTGCCGGAGTGATCGACGCCGAAACGGCAGTCAACGCCATGGTGGAACAGGCCGTGAAGCACGGTGCCCGCCTGCTGACAGGCTGGCCGCTACGGTCGCTGGACAAGACCGCGGCCGGCTACCGCCTGACCTCCACCATGGGGGAAACGTTCGACGCCGGTCACGTAGTGATCAGCGCCGGCGGCTGGCTGCCGGAGCTGCTGGGCAAGCTGGCGCTGCCTGCGGGCTTCCTCGCCGGTCTGCCCCAGATCACCGTGCGGCAGGAGCAGGCGTTCCACTTCCGCTACCGCGATCCTGACAGTGCCGCCAACTGGCCCACGTTCATCAACAAGCGCGAAGACATCCAGGTCTACGGCCTCCCGGGCGGGCGCGACGCAGGCTTCGCCGGCCAGAAGGTGGCCGAATATAACGGTGGCAAGTTGATCCCCAGCGCCGCTGAGCAGACCGGTGAAGTGGACCCGGCCAACCGCAGCCGGGTGGTGGACTACGTCCGCCGCCTCCTGCCCGGACTTGACCCCGAGCCGTACGCAGAGACCACCTGCCTGTTCACCAACACGCCCACCGAGGACTTCATCATCGACCGGGTGGACGGCCTGACCATCCTCTCGCCCTGCTCCGGCCACGGCGCGAAGTTCGCTCCGTTGATCGGCCAGTGGGCAGC
>NZ_QAIQ01000710.1:0-6189 GCF_003061105.1 Arthrobacter sp. HMWF013 | reverse complement strand
CCCCAGTACTCATCCTGCCCCCGCACCCTTCGAGAAACGGACCCCCGTGACTGCCTCCACCTCTTCCGCTTTCCGCCAAACCCCGGAGGCTGCACCGCACGCGTCCCCCGCCTTGCCAACAGCGGCTGAGCCTGCTGCCGCGACGGTGAGCGGCCTGCTCAGGGACATTGCCGGCGTCGGCCGCGACGCGACGCGGGGCGGCTATTCCCGGCCCGTGTTCTCCAGTGCCGAGACGGAGCTGCGCAGCTGGTTCATCGAACAGGCCGGGCGCCGCGGTCTGGACGTCCAGACCGACCAGAACGGCATCATCTGGGCCTGGTGGGACACCGCCGCCGGCACCAGGCAGGACGCCGTGGTCACCGGCAGCCACCTCGATTCCGTGCCGGGCGGCGGTGAGTACGACGGGCCGCTGGGGGTCGCCTCGGCACTGGTCGCCGTCGACGTCCTCAAAGCCCGGGGGGTGCGTCCCCGGCGCCCGCTGGCCATCGCCGTATTCCCCGAAGAGGAAGGGTCCCGCTTTGGCGTGGCATGCCTGGGGTCACGACTGCTCACCGGCGAACTGGATCCGAACAAGGCACGGCGGCTCAAGGACCCGGACGGAAACACGTACGCGGACGTTGCCGCGGCGAACGGCCAGGATCCCCGGCTTATAGGTGCTGACTACCAGGCGCTGGCGCAGCTGGGCCTGTTCGTGGAGCTGCACGTTGAACAGGGGAGGGGGCTGATCGACCTGAACCAGCCGGTTGCCATTGGCTCATCGATCCTGGGCCACGGCCGCTGGAAGCTCACCGTCACCGGCGAGGGCAACCACGCCGGGACCACCCTCATGAAGGACCGGAAGGACCCCATGATCGCGGCGGCAAAGGTGATGGTGGGGATCCGCGACACGGCCCGGAAATACCGTGACGCGCGGGCTACCGTGGGCAGGCTGCAGCCCGTGCCGGGCGGAACCAACGTGATCGCTTCCCGCGTGGATCTCTGGATCGATGTCAGGCACCCCGACGACTCGGTGACCGCCGCGCTGGTGGAGTCCATCGCGCTGAATGCCCAGGTGATGGCGGCAGAGGAAGGCTGCACTGCCGCCCTCACCGTGGAGTCGCTGAGCCCCACCGTGAATTTCGACGCCACGCTGCGGGACCGGCTCCGGGGACTGCTGCCGGACGCGCCTGTCCTGGACACCGGAGCAGGGCACGACGCCGGCGTCCTCAGTTCGCAGATCCCCACCGCCATGCTGTTCATCCGGAACCCCACCGGCATCTCCCATTCTCCCGATGAGCTGGTGGAGGATTGGGACGCCGAGGCCGGCGCGGTTGCGCTCGCGGACTCGCTGGCGGGACTGCTGGGGGAGGCCCGTGTCATCGGCTAGCCACAGGCTTCCGATCCCGGCCTTCCGATCCGCGGCGCTCACGGCAAGGGCGGGCTTCAGTTCCTCACCCGGTAGACCATCAGCACACACCCGCCGTCGAGCCCGCGCGACTCTGTCAGTTCCAGCCCGATCCGGCCCTTGAGGTCGCGGAAGAAGGGAACACCCGAGCCCAACAAGACGGGATGCACGTTCAGGCTGACCTGATCGATGACGCCAGCCTCAAACAGCGAGCCTGCGAGCTCACCCCCGCCCATCAGGCAGATACCCTTGCCCGGCTGACGCTTGAGCGTTTTGACGAAATCGACAGCATCTGAGGAGACGAGCTCCGTGCCGGGCGGGGCCTGGGAAAGCGTGCGGGAGAAAAGGTACGTGGCGACTGCCGGAATTCCGCTGCCCTCAAGGCTGCCGGCTTCTGGTGCTGGGCCGGCTTCGGAACCGGGTTCACCGCCCACGCCCTGGGCCGCCGCGAATTCCCACGTTCTCCGTCCCATGAGGACGGCATCCACCGTGGACCAGTACTCGCTCATGTACTGTTCCACATCCGCGCTGAAGTGGATCCAGTCGACGGCGCCGTCGCTGTCGGCAATGAACCCGTCGAGGCTGCACGCCGCACCATAGGTCACGGTCCGCATCGCATGTCCTTCCCCTGCAAGC
Source organism: Arthrobacter sp. HMWF013 (assembly GCF_003061105.1). Classification (GTDB taxonomy): domain Bacteria; phylum Actinomycetota; class Actinomycetes; order Actinomycetales; family Micrococcaceae; genus Arthrobacter. The sequence continues at coordinate 4,169 of NZ_QAIQ01000710.1, read as the reverse complement.
CCACTAAAACTCTGGCACATGCGCAGGGCTTTGACTATGGCGGTTGCTTGGGCTGTGGCTGCTACGGTGCCACCTATGATGGCTCCTATGACCAATCACGCCCCGGACGATGCTCCCGCGACCGAATCACCAGCCGACGCCGGAGACGGCGTTCCTGGTGCCGGTGTTGCCGGCGACAGCGCTCTTGGCGCCGGGGTCGCGGGGAAACTGGACGTCGCTGGGAGACTGGAAGTCGCCGGGAAACTGGAACAGGTCATCGCCGCCCAGGTCCGCCATTACCGCACCGCCGGCGGTCTGTCCTCCGCAGAACTGGCAGCCAGGACCGGCCTGTCCAAGGCCATGATCTCCCGGATCGAAACGGCCACCACATCCTGTTCGCTGACCACTTTGCAGCGTCTGGCCGACGGCCTGAAGATTCCGGTCACTGCACTCTTTCGCGGCGCCGATACTGACCGCGACGCCACCTTCACCAAAAGCGGCCAAGGCAGCCTGACGGTGCGAAGCGGTACCCAGCACGGCCACGAATACCGGGTCCTTGGCACGCTCAAGGGCCGCACCGATGCGCTGGAACCGACGCTGGTGACCCTCACCGATGCATCCGACGTCTTCCCGCTTTTCCAGCACCCCGGCACCGAATTCATCTACATGCTCACCGGCAAAATGATCTACGGGCACGGTGCCTACGAGTACGCGATGGAGGCAGGGGACTCGCTCCTGCTCGATGGCGAAGGTCCGCACGGTCCACTGGAACTCCTGGACCTGCCCATCCGCTTTCTGGCCGTCTCCGCCAAGTGACCGCCCCCCGGGCCAAGTGACCGCCCCCGGGCCAAGTGACCGCCCCCGGGCCAAGTGATCCGCCCCAGCCAGCCAGCGGGGGATGTCACCAGCGTGGCCGCACCTCAACAGGCTTTGGCGGAGAACCCCAGTGCGTCCGAGTGACGTGTGAAACTCGCTTGCCAGTGACCGAAACGTTGAATTAACGCGCCGGAAACCCACTGCCGGACTGCGGCGATGAAGATGGAACAAGACGGCAATAGCTGCCCTCCGATGAACGTGGTACTGACTCCGCGTCCCTCCTCCGGAGCGGCTCTGACGGGCAATTTCCGTTCTCTCTTCGCATCACGAAAGGGGTTTCCCATGGATTCGGGAAATGTCGCTTGGATTCTGGCCAGCTCGGCGCTGGTCTGTATGATGATCCCCGCCCTGGCCCTGTTCTACGGGGGCATGGTGGGGTCGCGTCGCATTCTCAACATGATGATGATGTGCTTCGGCGGCGCCAGCCTGGTGGCCGTTCTGTGGGCGCTCTTCGGCTACTCAATGGCCTTCGGAAATTCAGTCGGCGGCCTCGGGCTGATCGGTGACATCACCGAGTTCCCCGGAATGGGGCAGCTGCTCGCCGCAGACGAGGCAGCATCCATCCCGGTCATCCTCTTCGCAGCTTTCCAGCTGTTCTTCGCCTGCGTCACTACAGCCCTGGTTGCGGGAGCGGCAGCCGGGCGCATGAAGTTCGGCGCCTGGATGCTCTTTGCCGGAATCTGGGCAACGATTGTCTACTTCCCGATCGCGCACTGGGTGTTCGCCTTCTCTTCGGCCGACGGCAGCGTTACCGGCGGCTGGATCGCCAGCGGCATCAAGGCCATTGACTTTGCCGGTGGCACCGCGGTCCACATGAACGCCGGCGCCGCGGCTCTGGCCCTGGCAATGGTCCTGGGCAAGAGCTCCGGCTGGCCCAAGATGGAACACACCAAGCCGCACAGCCGGCCGCTGGTCCTGGTTGGTGCAGGGCTGCTCTGGGTGGGCTGGTTCGGCTTCAACGCCGGTTCCGCACTCTCGGCAGGCCAGTCGGCGTCGGTGGTTTTCCTCAACACAGCAGTGGCAGCTTCCGCCGGCCTTCTCGCCTGGGCCCTCGTTGAGCGGCTCCGTCACGGCGCGGCGACAAGCATGGGCGCAGCGTCCGGCCTGATCTCGGCCCTGGTTGCGATCACGCCCGCTTGTGGCGCGGTCAGCCCGATTGGCGCGCTGGCTATCGGCGCTATCGCAGGTGCCGTCTGTTCCCTGGCCATCGAACTCAAGTTCCGCCTGGGCTATGACGATTCGCTCGACGTCGTCGGCGTCCACCTCGTGGGTGGCATCATCGGCACGCTGCTCATCGGCCTGTTCGCAACGGACGCAGCTCCCAACGGCGTCAACGGCCTGTTCTACGGCGGCGGTATTGAGCTGCTGGGCGTCCAGGCGCTGGCCACGGTCACTGTGCTTGCCTACTCGTTCGGTATCACGTGGATTCTGGCGAAGATCCTGGACCGGATTATCGGCCTGCGGATCAAGCCCGAAGACGAGATGCGCGGTATCGACATCGCAGCCCACTCCGAGCTTGCCTACCTGACCGACGAAGACCCTGTGGAACTGGGTTCTCCGCAGCGGGCCTGACCAGGGCCGGATACATCCCGCACCAGTGGAAGTAACACCAACAAGATCCATCCAGGGATCACCAGGAAGTCCGGGTAGGCGGTTGCCGCACTGCCCGAGGTACGAGTCAGGCCGAGGGCCGAACCGCGGACCGGTGTCAGCAGCAGCTGGCTTATAGTTCCGAGGTTCGGCCCTTTGTCATGCTGTGGGGACATGCGGGCCCCCGGGCGTCAGCCGCCGATGCAGACCAGATTGCCGTCCCGGACTTCCAGCACCGCGGCCCTCACGTGGCTGAGATGGGTTTTCGGGTCCGTGGTCATCCCTTCGATGTCCTTTCCGTTCCAGAACGGGTGCGTGAAATAGACGACGACGGCGCGTTCGTTGGCATCAGCCGAAGCAGCCACCGTGACAACGTCCGCGTGCCGGCCTACCACTGCACCGCCGTTGTATGTCTCCGGAGATGTGAGGATGAGCCCGTCTCGGTGTTCCTGCCGGACCCAGCCGCCTGCCGCGTCATCGGAGCGGTAGATGGCCTGACCCCGCCACTCGTCAACGATCATCCAGTACCACCCCGCCAGCTGGAAGACTTTGGGGCCCTCGTGGGGCCGCCCGGAAATAACCAGCCCTTCCAAAGCCCACGACGACGGGTCGGCAGGTGAGCTGCTCACTGCGCTGTAGGTGTTCGATCCGCGGGCCTCGTCCTTGTACCAGAGGCGATACTTGCCGTCCCCGCACAGGGCCACCGCAGCGTCGATAACTCTCGGCGAATCCAGTTCGACGGCACCGAGGTACTCCCAGGAAACCAGGTCCCGGCTGGCAAGCTGAACGATGGAGGCCTGTCCGGTCCAGTCCGTCCGCACCCCGCCGAGCACCGTCAAATACATGATCCATTGGTCACCCACACGCACGACGTCGGGCGCCCACAGGGTAGCGGGCAGCTCAGTTCCGGGCGGGACCAGTCCGCTAACCGTGCCCTGATACGCCCAGGTCAGGCCGCCGTCAGACGAGCGGGCAACGCCGATTTCCGTTCCGTGTACCCACTCCACACCGGTCAGGCCCCGTTCCGTGGCCCGGCGCTGGGTGTAGAAGAGTACCCACTCACCGGTCAGGTGGTCCGGAACCAAAACGGGATCCGTGGGGCCGTCCCAGACCGGATCACGGTAAGGCGTCGTGAAGGCGTCAGGGCTGAGAGCGGTCAGCACAGCTGCGGTGGCGTTCATTTCGTGGCGCACGGGAGTCTCCAATAAAAGGCTGATTCGGAACAGCATAGGCGAGAAATCGGTTTCTCGCAGCCCTCCAGGGTGGCTCCATGCCGGTCAAGGTGAAGTTAGTCCAACTCCGGACTTTGAGCCGTTCCAACTCAACTCGTCGAGCTGTTCCGGATCGGGCAGACTCTCTTCATACTCGCTCGGCGCTGGACCCTCCGTTGCTGTCCGGTCTTTCCCTGGCCGACTTTGCTTTTGCCGGTCTACTTGAGGCGGCTTATGTTCGCGCCGTTCGAGTCCGTTGGGTTGTCCCTGCAGCATCTGGCGGACGACTTCGGGTAACCATGGTGGTTCCCAGTCGGGTTGTTCGCTGGCGTAGTGTCTGCCGGTGGGTGAGATCCATCCCGGTGGGTGGTCTTTGGTGGCGGGTCCGGGTTCCCAGCCGCCGGTGTGCCTAAGGCGGTGATGTTTAGGGCAGGGCTGGGCGAGGTTGCTGATCCCGGTGGTTCCGCCGTGCGCCCACGCGAGGAGATGGTCCGCTTCATTATCCAGGGAGGC
>NZ_QAIQ01000100.1 GCF_003061105.1 Arthrobacter sp. HMWF013 | reverse complement strand
GTCGCCGGAGTCGGCAGGTTGAAAGTGATGTCGGCGCCTGATTTTGTGCTGAGTTTGAACTTTCCTGCGGGCAGAGCTGTAGCGGTCGGTGTGGGCGTAGCTGGATGTGAGGCTTGGGTTGCGGTCGGCCCAGCTGTAGGGCCATCCTGCGCTGCCGGCGCGGAACAACCGGCCAGAGTCAAGAGCGTGAGGACAGGCAGTGCAGCGGTAAAGAATTTCATGGTTCCCCCGATGTTGACCAGTTCTAAGGGTCATCCTATCCACCCACTGGGAGCGGGATAGGTTGGTGACTGTGGATCGAATCGAGAAGCGAACCAAGTTCACGCTGGCCGGCGTCAAGTATGAGCACGCCAACCCGGTTCCGGAGTTGGCCGCTGGGAGCGTTCGCAGGTTCCCGTCCGGGTCAGAAGCCCCAAGTAATCGCCCAAGTCCCCCTGACGGGCGGCGGGACCACCGAGGTCCATGGTTACGCCACTCACTGCAACCGTGACTGGGTCACGGTCGTTTGGAACGATGACAACATCCAGCACTTCGACTGCTGGACACCGGCTGCCGATGTGCGCCGTCCAGGTGAGGGCGAATGGCCTGGACGGTACGTCGCGTTCTGACGCAGCAGAGCGGCCTCAACTGGATGCACAGAGATCGCCCAATTCATCTTCTGGGACGATCGGCTTTTTGGGTTATTCGATGAGTAGCCGGCCGGACTTGAAAATCGCGTTAAGGCTGGGCGTCCTCGTCGAGGTCGTCATGCTGATGAACATCCTGATCTTCGTCCCCCATCTCCGTGATCTTAGGCTGCGGAGCTTTCATCGGCATCTCAAACATCTTCTCTAATTCGAGCATCCCGAGGGCCGTGCGGGCCTGTAGTCGACATAAGTCATAAAGCGATTCAAGCGCCTCCGACTTCGCCAGATATTCCGCGTAGTCATGCTCCACTTCAACCAGACCGCTGTCAACGAAAATAGAGCCCATCGTGACCGTGAAGGTGGCCTCATCGTTGGCGCCATGCAGTGTGGCGATCACAACCCGAAAATCGTCGTCCTCGTCGAGATCCTCCCCGGAATAGGAGCAACTCCAAGTTAGATGAGCATCACTGACCTCCGCGGTGTGCACTTCCAGCCCGAGAACCCTCGGGTCGGAAAGTATGAACGCATGATTGAACGGACTCTTCATCGCCTACCCAACATCAATTCAAGGAACCGCTCATTGCTCGGCCGCGCTTCATGCTGAACACGAAGGTCCCGACAGCTTCTATAGGCCATCCCAATCAACTTCGAGGGATCTGCCGGTGATGACTTTGATTCACGCTCAACGTCGAGCACAAGCTTCGCCCCCAGCACGTGAAGCGTCTTCGCAAGGTTGCGAACTGTTATGTTGCGTTCACCCGAAAGCCGGGCCGTGATTTCACTTCTTGGCACGCCCAGTTTTCTCGCCAAGTCAGCCCGACTCAGCCCGGCATTTTCCATGGCCTCAGCGATCAGTTCGCCGGCGTCCACCATCGCGGATTCTTCGGCGTACACAGCTTGATAATCTTCATCCCCCACACGGAAGACGCTTGAAGTCCTCATGGCGCCCCTCACTTCCATTCCCAAAATATGTCTATGGCCTTTTGAATCTCCGTCGGCACCCGGTTGTCCTTTGGCTTTTCTCTCCCATGAGTCAAGTACCAGGTTTCAAAATGCTTAACGAGATAGAGTCGATACTTATCGACCTTCAGTTCGTAGATTTCTGCATCTTGCTCTCGCCCGAGTCGTCGAAGGTTTTCCGGGCTTTTGATCGAGTGGTGATCCCGCAGCCGTTCGAAGTACCGCTGGTACCTTGCCTGGTACCTGGGAAGCAATGATCCAATGAACTCTTCTGCATCGCATATCCCCGATCGTCGGACGAGGCCTAAGACTGTGTCGCAGTCCGGCAGCATTCTGATGCAGTGTTCAGTCATATCTGAACACCTGAAGTCAAGGTATCACAAGCCGCGGCGGCGAGAGCTATCAGGTTGATCACAGTTTGTCGCTTCCCCCAATGGGCGGTGCGCGCCCTTGATCAGTCTCTCATCATAGGTTCTTCAGACAAGCCAGCTAACCAAAGCACGTCTCGATTTGCGTTATCCCAGCGCGTCGGCCGCCGCGGCGTCGGAGGGTGCGGACATACGGGCGTAGACGCGGAGCGTGGTCTGCGGGATCCTCATGGCCCATCCTGGCCTGTACGACGTGCACGGGGACGTTGGCGTCGAGCAGGTGGGTGCAGTGGGCGTGGCGGATCTCGTGTATCCAAGGCTTCCGGTCTAGCTGTGCGCCGACGAGCTCCCCCATGAGCGGCTGCCAGACTTCTTTGTGGAAGCGAGAGTTCCGCATGTACTCGCCATTGGGCCGCTGGAACACGTAGTCGTCCAGCTGGAGCGCGGTTAGGTGCTGTTCGAGCGCCGCGGAGAGTGCGGCGTTGCATGTCACGGTGCGGTTGCCCTTCTTCGACTTCGGCGGTCCGATCTCTTCGCCCTTGCCGATGGACTTCCATGCGCGGCTGACGCGGACCGATGCGCGGCCGTTCTTGAGCGTGATGTCCCGACGTCGTAGGGCTGCGGCTTCCGAGTATCGCAGACCTGTGCCGCCGAGGAAAGCGGATGAACAGTGAGTAGTGCGGGTCGATGCGCTCCGAGAGCATGACGAGGTCCTCCGGCGACAGGTAGACCGGTTCCCGAGCCTCGTTGAGGTCAGCTTCGGACACTCCCTTGGCCGGGTTCCTGTGCATGACTTCCTCATCGATGGCCGAGGCGAACGCGGCTGACAGGACGGCGTGGACGTTTCCCTTCGTCTTGCGCCCGAGCGGCTGGCCGGTCGGCTGGTTGGCGCGTGACTGGACCACGAGCTGGTCGAGCCAGTCGATCACCGCCGCCTTGTTGACCTTGTCCACGGGTGTCTTGCCGAGGTCGCTGCCGGCGATCTGCGCGGCGGCCATGTTCCGGTACTTGGCGATGGTGCCAGGCTGGGGCTTCCGCAGCAGGTCGATGTGCCGGACGACGACTTCATAGACGGTCGGTGCCGTCGAGTCCTTGCGGATCTTTGCTGTGGCCGCCAGTTTGAAGCTGTTTCCGTTGGCGTCGAGGAAGTCTTTGAGCTCCTGCGCTTTGTGCTTGGCCTCGCCCGGGGCGTAGTCCTTATGGAACGTGCGCGTCTTGAGCCCGGCGTCAGGGGTCCCGCCACGTTACCGTTTGCGACTCCCCACCCTTGGAGAGGGTCCGGGTTCGGATGCTAGCCACGGGCCGCCTTCTCCCTCAGCTTCGTCTCGAAGTCGTCCCGGTGCGCCTGGTGGCCGCCTGCCTGGATCTTTACGCCGCAGTCGCAATAGAACCTTCCATTGTGGTTATCGAAGCGCCGGTGTTCGTCGTCGAGATGCCCGGCTATGCGCGCATCCAGCACCTCGCTAAGCTCCCCCGTTCGCTTCGACTGTCCTGTTCCGTCCTGCTGTTGTTCCATGCCGGTCCCCATTCGCTCCTTATTTGCGCCAACAAAATGACCGTTCTCGCCAACAAGCAAAAAGATAAGCCCTAGATCACTAGGATCTAGGGCTTATCTTATGTGGAGCTAACTGTCAGAAAGTCGGTGTCTTCCACTGCAGTGTCTTCCATTTACACTCATCACCCCATTGCCCGAGTGTCTTCCTCGAACAGGGGTTCCCACAGATCTGTGTAGCGCTCAGGCGTCCATCGCATAGGCTTCTTCGGACCTAACCTTGCGCAGCTTTCCGTCTTGGTACATCCAGCACTGATTGTGCACGTCGCGGAAGCCAAACCCGGTCATTTCGCCTAAAGCAATTTTTGAAGCCCCTGCAGTTGACTCAACGGAAGGTCCCCACGCTATGTCAAAATCAACGACCCGCTCTGCTCCGGGCAAAAGTGTGTCGCAGAGAACGACAGAGTTTCGTCCTTCCCAGGTCCACGGGCCCTTTACATTCTGTAACCAAATATAGGTTTGTGTCACTGGCGAAGAGCCGGAGTTGCGGATTCTGGCCTTATGGCGCCATAACCTCTGAGGCCCAAAATTTTCTTGCGGAAGATGGAGAAATTCCAAATCCTGCGAGTGAGAAGGCTGGCGAAATCCCAAATCCTCAACGTCCATGTCCCAAGCCACAGCAACGCGAGCTGCTTCAGCGCGCTGATGCTGTTCCTCATGCCGTCGAGCATCAGAAGCATTTTTCTGGAGTGTGTAGACAGCGGCGCCGAAACCACCGAGTGTGGCTAGAGCACCCACCCATTCACCAACATTCCCAAAATCCGTGGCATACGGTACTAGCTGCAATTTCCAGGCTAGGAGGGCCGCCCCAAAACACAGAGCGAAGACAATCGCAAGTCCGAGGAGCCATCTCTCCCTAAGGCTGTATCCCTTTGACCGGCTGTCACCCATAACGTCCCTTCTGTAATTCTTTTTTCAGCAGCGAGCTTAGCGTCTCTCGCGCACTCCCCCTCGTGATGTCATGTCTAACTTCCAAAGTGGCTTCGTCAGTGACGACCAGAATTCGAACTCCTCGGATTACCTGTGGTTCTCAGCGACGTGGCTAACCTCGACACTGAATGTCGTGCGCTTATATAGGCCTTACTGTGGGATCACTGGCTATAGGAGGCATGTACTCGTCTGGGTTGAACCAATGCGCTAAACGCCGATGAGCGTCTAACATAAGTGCGTTATTCGATCCCAGGGTTCGCCTCATATCGAAAAGCAAGGCGGCAACCCACCTCTTCCAGTCCTCAACATGCTCCGGACCACCCCGGAACCAGTAAGCGAGCTCGACTCGGGCCTTAAGTGTAATGAGGTGGTCAGCTCCCAGTGCCCGCTCGCTATCGGTGACTAGCTTTTGGAGGGCAAGGTAAGCACTAGTAGCGTCACCCGCGTCTCCAGTCCAGCTAGCTACGGATAGCCTAATTTCAAGCGTCTCCGGGTGACTCGGGCCCAGAATTCGGATCTTGTCGGCCAGCAACTTCGAAAAAAGATCTCGCGCGCTTGGAGCATCACCCAACTCCCCCGCGAACACCGCAATGTTTTGCCGCACTTTGAGCGTATTGTCGTGGTCGGCGCCTAAAATCCGCACTAAGTCCGGAAGGAGTACGCACAAGGCCTCCTTTGCCTTGTCCATTCCAGCTACAGCTGCCAAAAGCGCGGCTAGATCAGCCCTGGCGACAAGTGTTGTGGGGTGATCAGGGCCGAGGACACGCTGCATACGTGGCAAGAGGTTAAGCATCATCGTGTATCCCCGCCGCCGGGTGTCCTTGGCATCCCCAAGCCGGACGGCCAAGTCATTGCTGGCCATCAAGGTCTCTGGGTGATCCGGACCAAGAAGGCCCACATATTCGGGAACTAACCTCTCCAACAAATTTATCGCCTCCGCTAGGAGTCCCCCGCAAGCTAGCCAGTGGGCGCTCAATCGTCGCATTTCCAGAGTTTCCGGATGAGACGTGCCAAAATCGGGATGACGAGCTGCGTCCTTACACCACTGCCTACATTCGTCAACGGCAGGGAGAAATTTCTCGGCATCAGCTAGGAGTCGAGCAAGCTGCCCTCGCGCTGTGATCGTACGTCGACTAGTTGTGGTGTTTTGAGCAACAGCAAGCCGAATTGCTAAGAGTGCCCGATAGAGCTCGATTGCCTTCTCGAAAAGCTCCCGGGCGTCATGCTCCCCCCGACGCGAGCGGGCAACTTCAGCCCATCCGGCGGCAAGATTCCCGAGCGCTGCCGCCGTTTGTGGAGCCCCTCGTCCGTATTTTTCAGTCAGCCGCTCGTGCTCG
>NZ_QAIQ01000709.1:3236-10189 GCF_003061105.1 Arthrobacter sp. HMWF013 | reverse complement strand
GTCCAGAGGTCCCCGGCCGTGCCCTCCGGCAGGGGATCCATACCCGGCAACGCGCCGGCAGCAGGCCCTGTCATGCGCTGTGTCCAGGTTCGGCGCTGCCGGAGGAACCGTAGCCGCGTAACCACCGGGTGAGCCGCTCGTAGGCGTCCGCCCGGATTCCGGCCGGCGAAAGGAAGACGTCGTGGAGCGCGCCGTCAATCCGTTCCACCGTTACCGTGCGCCCCAGCGTCAGCGCCCGGAGCGCAATGATGTTGACGTCCAGCACGGCATCGGTCCGCCGCATTTCCTCGGTCCAGAATGGTCCGGTGGCGCTGCCCCGTGAGAGCAGCACCAGGATGGGAACGTCGATGGCCAGCCCGCGGGCCACCCTGGCATGACCGGAAAGGACTGCACTGAGCCAACCGGCCCGCAGCGGGAAGGCCATCGGTGGCCGGAATCTGTCATCAAGGGCCCACTCGCCGTCGGCCGAACTGCTGATGGTCCGCCAGTAAAATCCCCGCTCGGGCAGGCGGAGAACCGCCTCGGGGCGGAAACGCGCCACCGGTCCCACCATGGTGGATGCTGCACGGCGGACCAGCGAACTGCCGTGCATCTCCAGCCAGGGGCTGTTCAGCACAAGATGGGACACCGTCCCCGGGTGGTTGCTGACCCAGAGGGCCGCCACAAGGCCGCCCGTGGAATGCCCCATCATGGTGAGCAGCATGGATTCGTCCCGAGCGCTCCGGGACTGGTGGGCCTGTTCCCCGGGGGACACATCGGAACGGATGATCCCGATGGCGTACTCGATCTCGGCGTCGTAATCTGCAAGATTGGCCACGTAACCGCCGGGAGCATCCGGGCGGAGGCTGCGCCCGTGGTTGTGCATGTCCAGTGCATAGAACTCGTAGCCGTGACGGGTCCAGAACTGCGCAAGGTCCACGTTGAAGAAATAATCGCTCCAGCCGTGGAGGAACAGCACGGTGCGCCGCGGCCCCTGCCGCTCACCGGGATCCGTGGCGGGACCTTCCCCGGGACCCATACCAACAGGCGTTTCGGGCCGGAACCGGACCAGCGTGGCGGTCCGCTGAACGCCGTCGGAGCCGGCGGCGAGGAACGTGCGCGCCTCAAAGCCTGCACCGAGGATGTCTGGCTGCCACGTCATGGTTTTATGCTAACCGGCCCTGCAGGCGGCCGCCGGTTTGGTCTGGACCGCCCAAGACGGAAAACTAGAGCCATGCGCGTATATCCGACATTCTTCAGGCTGGCCTTTTCATGGATGGACGCCGAACGCGCCCACAAGATCGGATTTAAGGGGATCAAGCTCGTCCATGCTTCCGGCGCGGGCCGCGTCCTGGCCAGGTTCACGGCACCGGCGCCGTCCCTGCAGACCACGGCATTCGGTGTCACCTTCCCGTCACCGTTCGGCCTCGCCGCCGGCTTTGACAAGGAAGGCCTGGGCATCGAGGCCCTCACCGAGCTTGGGTTCGGCCATGTGGAAGTGGGAACCATTACCGGCCAGGCGCAGCCAGGTAACCAGAAACCGCGCCTGTTCCGGCTGATTGAGGACCGCGCGGTGATCAACCGGATGGGGTTCAACAACGACGGCGCCGCAGCAGTGGAGCCGCGCCTCAAGGCAGCGCGTGCTGCCCTGCAGCGCAGGCACCCCAACGTGCGCCCCGTCATCGGAGTGAACATCGGGAAGAGCAAAGTAGTAGAACTCGACGATGCCGTGGCTGATTACCTGGTGAGCGCACGGAGCCTCGCGCCGGCCGCGGACTATCTGGTGGTCAACGTGAGTTCACCCAACACACCGGGCCTGCGGCTCCTGCAGGATGTGCAGACATTGCGGCCGCTCCTGTCCGCGGTGGGGGAGGAGGCAGACCGTGCGGCGGGGCGGCACGTCCCCCTCCTGGTGAAGATTGCCCCGGACCTCAGCGACGAAGACATCGACGACGTTGCCCGGCTGGCCTTGGACCTGAAGCTGGACGGGATCATCGCCACCAATACGACCATCGGCCGTACCGGGCTGGCGTCGCCTGCCGGCAAGGTCGCCGAGTGCGGCGCAGGAGGGCTGTCCGGGGCACCATTGAAGCAGCGGTCACTGGAAGTCCTCCGCCGGCTTCGGGAAGCCACCGGCGGTGCGATCACACTGGTGGCAGTGGGCGGCGTGGAGACGGCCCAGGATGTGCAGGAGCGCCTGGACGCCGGCGCAACCCTGGTCCAGGGCTACACCGCCTTCCTTTATGAGGGACCGTTCTGGGCCGCGCGCATTAACCGCGAACTGGCCAAGGCCCGGACCCGCACAGGCGCCGTTGACAGCAGACAACGGACAACGGAGAGCTGACGCCGGAGAACCGACGGGGCAACACTTACTCCTGACAGACAACAAACCCCGGCGGAAAGACCGCCGGGGTTTGTTGGTAAAGGAACGGAGTGTGCGGCGGACCTGCATCCGCCCGGCACATCAGGACGGGTACTGGCCGCGCTTGACGAGCGGCTTGGGCAGCCGCAGCTTGCGGAACTGCAATGACCGCATGGAGCCGTACCAGACCGTGCCGCGCTCCACTTCGCCGAATTTCGCGGTCAGCTTCTTGCGGAGCTGGCGGGACAGGATGAACACGTCAACGAACACTGCCAGGAACATCACCCAGAAACCGCCCAGGACGTAAATCATCTGTTCGCTCGAGGCGGGGACGATCAACGAGATGATGACGAAAACCAAGGCACCGAACATCAGGTACTCACCGAGGCTGAAGCGCGCATCCACGTAATCACGGGTGAAGCGCTTCTGCGGGCCCTTGTCACGCAGGGGCAGGAACTTCTCGTCACCGGTATCAAGTGCCTGGCGCATTTTGGTCCGCTGATCCTGGATGGCCTGGCGCTCAGCAGCCTTGGATGCCTTGCGGTCCTCCGGCACCAGTGGCCGCTTCCTCGCAGCTTCCTGGGCCTTCCGCGTGGGCGTGGGTGCGCCCTTGCCAAACGCGGCATCCTGCCGGGCGGCCGCTTCAGCGGCCTGCTGGTCTATTGATTGCTGCGCCGTTGGCGCTTCCTTTTTACGTCCGAACACCTCAACAGAATACCTTGCGGCCCGGGAGATTCCGCGCGGGTATTGTGATCGCCATGACTTCCTCTGCAGCGGAGACCCCGCGCGATGCCAGCAACTCCGACAACCTCCGCTCGGCCGGGACCATCGACACGGCTGCACTCCGGCTGTCCGTCAGCGGGTCCTTCAACGCCACGATGACACGGCTCAAGGACCTCGTGGCGATCCCGGGCATCGCCTGGCCCAGTTTTGATCCCGCCCCGCTGGAAGCCAGCGCCCAGGCAGTAGCGGAACTGCTGCGCGCGGCAGGACTTGAGGAAGTTCAGGTTCTGCGGAGCAGGAAGGCGGACGGAACCGACGGCGGTCCCGCCGTCGTCGCACGCCGCCAGGCAGCCGCCGGGAAGCCGACCATTCTCCTGTACGCCCACCACGACGTCCAGCCGCCCGGCGATCCGGCACTGTGGGAATCAGAGCCGTTCACCGCCGTCGAGCGTGACGGCCGGCTCTACGGCCGCGGTGCGGCGGATGACAAAGCCGGAATCATGGCCCACGTGGCCGCGTACACTGCTGCCGCTGAGGTCCTCGGCCGTGAGTTCGGCCTCGGGGTGACGTTTTTCATCGAAGGTGAGGAGGAAGCCGGCTCGCCCACCTTCCGCCCTTTCCTGGAGACGCACCGCGAACTGCTGAAGGCGGACGTCATCGTGGTCGCCGATTCAAGCAACTGGAAGGTGGGCGTTCCGGCCCTGACCACCAGCCTGCGGGGCCTCGTGGACGGAACAATCGAAGTCCAGGTGCTCGAGCACGCTGTCCATTCGGGCATGTTCGGCGGCCCCGTGCTGGATGCCCCCACCCTGCTCGCCAGGCTCATAGCCACGCTCCACGATGCGGAAGGCAACGTAGCCATCCAGGGCCTGGTGTCATCCGATAACGTCGCCGTGGACCTCACTGAAGCGGAGTACCGCGCTGACGCCTCCGTCCTGGACGGTGTGCAACTCGCCGGTACAGGAAGCATTGCCTCGCGGCTGTGGACCAAACCGGCGCTGTCCATCATTGGCTTTGATGCGCCCGCCGTTGATATGGCTTCCAATACCCTGTTGCCACGGGCGCGCGCCAAGTTCAGCCTGCGCCTGGCCCCGGGACAGGTCCCTGCCGAAGCGATGGACGCGGTCCGGCGCCATGTGGAAGCGAACGCACCGTTCGGGGCGAAGGTGGTATTCACCCCGGGTGAGAGCGGCAACCCGTTCCTTACTGATACTTCGTCCCAGGCCGCAGGGTTCGCCATGTGGGCCTTGGGGGAGGCCTGGGGTGTACCCGCAGTGGAGATGGGGATCGGCGGATCCATTCCCTTTATTGCGGACCTGACCGAGCTTTACCCTGACGTGCAGATCCTGGTCACCGGTGTCGAGGACCCGGATTCGAGGGCCCACAGCGCCAACGAATCCCTCCACATCGGCGATTTCCGGAACGCAGTGGTGGCCGAGGCGCTGCTGCTGGCCCGGTTGAATGCCGACGGCCTGGCCTGAGCCTGCTGCCGGAAACGGCAACGGGCGCCGCGCAGGGAACAACCAGGCAGTACCGATGGTTACGCCAGGAGTTAGAGCTACACGTCTGACCGAAGTAGCATGTAGCTATAGCCCGTACCGTATCCGTAGGGGCAGGTGCCGCCCAGGCAGCACCGCCAGGACCCGTCCTAAGAAGGTAGGCCAATGAGCACCGCAACCAATGAGAACAGCACCGAAACCACCAGCGCCGGCAGCGAAGAACTGGCTGCCCACGAGGTCAAGCTGACCGACGTCGCCGCAGGCAAGGTCCGCAGTCTTCTCGAACAGGAAGGCCGTACCGACCTTCGCCTCCGGGTTGCTGTCCAGCCCGGTGGCTGTTCGGGACTGATCTACCAGCTCTACTTCGATGAGCGCCTGCTCGACGGCGACGCCGTCCGCGATTACGACGGCGTCGAAGTTGTCGTTGACAAGATGAGCGTGCCCTACCTGAGCGGTGCCAGCATCGACTTCGAGGACACCATCTCCAAGCAGGGTTTCACCATCGACAATCCCAACGCCGGCGGCTCCTGCGCCTGCGGTGATTCGTTCCACTGACCCGGTCTTTTCGCCCGATGCCGGCGCCTGTTTTCTGTACCTCTAAAACGGTATGGAGGCACGGCGCCGACATGTGGGCGAAACGCCCGGCGGAGCGGTAAGCTCTACACCGAGTAGTAAAACTTTTAGTGTGCCCGGGACTGCTTTTTGCTTGCCGGGCTCCAGCAACAAGTAGGAAGGGCCGTCTGTGAGTTCGCAGAACCGAACCGGCAGCCGACGCACAACGATCACTACGATCTCAGCCTTGGCAATCGCCGGCGCGTTGGTTTTGACTGGATGTTCGCCAGAGGTAGAGAGAGGGTGGCTGCCCACTGAACGTGGCACCACCAGTAACACTGACCGCATCATGGACCTCTGGGTCAACTCATGGATTGCTGCCCTGGTTGTGGGCACCATTACGTGGGGTCTGATCATCTGGTGCATCGTGGCCTACCGGCGCCGCAAGGGGACAGTAGGATTCCCGCGCCAGACCAGCTTCAACCTCCCGCTCGAAGTCTTTTACCTGACCATCCCGATCTTCATGGTCCTGGTGTTCTTCTACTTCACTGACCGCGACCAGCAGGCCATTGATAACCGTTCCCAGCCTGCCGACGTCGTCGTTGACGTCCGTGGCAAGCAGTGGGCCTGGGACTTCAACTACAAAGCCGGCGACGTCATCGAAGAGGACGTCTACGAAGCCGGTGAGCAGGCGCACCTGACGGGCAACACGATCGACAAGGAAAAGCTTCCGACGCTTTACCTGCCGGTCAACAAGTCAGTTGACCTCGAGCTCAACGCCCGCGACGTCATCCACTCTTTCTGGGTTCCCGCCTTCCTTCAGAAGCGCGACATGATCCCGGGCAAGACCAACTACATCAGGTTTACGCCCACCAAGGAGGGCACCTACGACGGTAAGTGTGCCGAACTCTGCGGCGAGTACCACTCCGAAATGCTGTTCCGCGTCAAGGTGGTGTCTGAAACCGAGTTCCAGGCACACATGGACGAGCTCCGGTCAGCGGGCAACGTTGGACTCCTCGGCGAAGAGTACGACCGTAACCCCAACCTGAACGAAATTAAGTAAGGGGAGCGACGTGGCTACGTACACTCAATCCGCACCCACCACCGGAGTCCTCACGGCCCCCGTGGTTCCCAAATCCAAGGGACGCATCGTCGTCAACTGGATCACTTCCACTGACCACAAGACCATCGGGTACATGTACCTGATCGCGTCCTTCGTGTTCTTCTGCTTCGGCGGCGTGATGGCTCTGCTGATCCGCGCCGAGCTGTTCGAGCCCGGTATGCAGATCCTGCAGACCAAGGAGCAGTACAACCAGCTGTTCACCATGCATGGCACGGTAATGCTGCTGATGTTCGCGACGCCCCTGTTTGCCGGCTTCACCAACGTAATCATGCCGCTGCAGATCGGCGCCCCGGACGTGGCCTTCCCCCGTTTGAACGCGCTGGCCTTCTGGTTCTTCCTCTTCGGTTCCACCATTGCGGTCTCCGGATTCATCACCCCCCAGGGTGCTGCTTCGTTCGGCTGGTTCGCTTACGCGCCGCTGTCCAACACCACCTTTAGCCCGGGAGTTGGCGGTGACCTGTGGGTCTTCGGCCTGGCGTTGTCCGGCTTCGGCACCATCCTTGGCGCGGTCAACTTCATCACCACCATCGTGTGCATGCGGGCCCCCGGCATGACCATGTGGCGTATGCCCATCTTCACGTGGAACGCCCTGATCACGTCCATCCTGGTCCTGATGGCCTTCCCGCCGCTGGCCGCGGCGCTGTTCGCCCTGGGTGCCGACCGCCGGTTCGGTGCGCATATCTTTGATCCGGAAAACGGCGGTGCCGTTCTCTGG
>NZ_QAIQ01000709.1:1622-3226 GCF_003061105.1 Arthrobacter sp. HMWF013 | reverse complement strand
TTCTGGTTCTTCGGCCACCCCGAGGTGTACATCATCGCGCTGCCGTTCTTTGGCATTGTCTCGGAGATCTTCCCGGTCTTCAGCCGCAAGCCGATCTTCGGCTACAAGGGCCTCGTGTATGCCACCATCGCCATTGCTGCGCTGTCAGTGACGGTATGGGCCCACCACATGTACGTGACCGGCTCGGTCCTGCTGCCGTTCTTCGCGTTCATGACCATGCTCATCGCAGTGCCCACCGGCGTGAAGTTCTTCAACTGGATCGGCACGATGTGGCGCGGTTCGCTGACGTTCGAGACACCAATGCTCTGGAGCATCGGCTTCCTCATCACGTTCCTTTTCGGTGGCCTGACCGGTATCATCCTGGCCTCACCGCCGCTGGACTTCCACGTTTCTGATTCCTACTTCGTGGTGGCCCACTTCCACTACGTGGTGTTCGGCACCGTGGTGTTCGCGATGTTCGCCGGCTTCTACTTCTGGTGGCCCAAGTTCACCGGCAAGATGCTCAACGAACGCCTCGGCAAGATCCACTTCTGGCTCCTGTTCCTGGGCTTCCACGGCACCTTCCTCATCCAGCACTGGCTCGGCGTTGAAGGCATGCCCCGCCGCTACGCCGACTACCTGGTGGAGGACAACTTCACGTGGATGAACCAGTTCTCCACGGTTGCTTCCTTCGTCCTGGGTGCATCGCTCATCCCGTTCTTCTGGAACGTCTACATCACGTGGCGCAGCGGCGAACGTGTGGAGGTGGACGATCCCTGGGGATTCGGCGCCTCGCTCGAATGGGCAACGTCCTGCCCCCCGCCCCGCCACAACTTCACCTCACTGCCGCGCATCCGTTCGGAGCGCCCGGCATTGGACCTGCACCACCCCGAGCTCTCCCAGGTACACACAGTGGACTCACCGGCTCCGGCCGCAGCGGTACTCGGTAACGCCGACCAGAAGGACACAGCCAAGTGAAGATCGAATCATGGATTTTTGGAGGCGGCGTTTTCTTCTTCATTCCTGTCGCCTTGGTTTATGGCTTCCTGACCAACTGGAATGAGCCCGTGGGCCTGTTGGGTGTCCTGCTGTTGGCAGGCCTCGCAGGCATGATCGGCGGTTACCTTGGCTTCACCGGCAAGCGCGGCGGCCCCCGCCCGGAGGACCGCAGCGACGCCGAGATCCACGAGGGCGCCGGCGAGCAGGGCCACTTCAGCCCCTGGAGCTGGTGGCCGCTGGTCCTCGGCCTTGCATGCGCCGGAGGATTCCTCGGCATGGCTGTCGGCTTCTGGATCGTCTTCATCGCAGGCGGACTCGCGCTTGTGGCCCTTGTTGGATGGGTCTTTGAGTACAGCCGTGGAGACCACGCACACTAGCGTTGGCGCTCCGCTGCTGAACTAGGCAAACAACGACGTCGGGCCCAGGCAAGGGCAATGGCAAAGGCGGCCGCAATCCGCTATCAGCGACGCTCTGGCACTTCCTGCCGCTTTTCCTGCGACGCTCTGGCATTTCCTGCTGTTTTTCCTGTGACGCTCTGGCACCTTCGAAGGGCGAGTTGGATGAACTCCTTCGCTGCGAACGGCAGACAGGGGGGAGAGCCGGTTATGCAGTCACAAAAACTGGCG
>NZ_QAIQ01000709.1:1528-1612 GCF_003061105.1 Arthrobacter sp. HMWF013 | reverse complement strand
CTAGCGTTGGCGCTCCGCTGCTGAACTAGGCAAACAACGACGTCGGGCCCCACCGAAAGGTGGGGCCCGACGTCGTTAACTTCA
>NZ_QAIQ01000709.1:0-1518 GCF_003061105.1 Arthrobacter sp. HMWF013 | reverse complement strand
CCGCCGTAGAAGTCGGTAGCCACGTAGTCACCCCGACGTACTTCGGCGCTGCCGGGGGAGAAAGGGCATTGTCGCCCAGGTCCGGATGATGCCGCAGCACGGCGTCAGTGGGCCCCCTGCGACTCCAGAAGGGCGGCGAGTGACTGGAGGGCCTCCTCGGCTGCCTGGAGGCTGGAGGGATCCATAGCGGCGCTGTCCGGTACGGAAAGCTCCACCTCGCAGCCGCATTCGAAATCTGCGGTCATGACTTCGAGCAGCGACCTGGCGTCGACCCCGTCAATGCCTTCCTTCCGGATCCTGATGGGAAGTCCTGTTTCGGTCACGGCCCTGACAAACACCGCTGCCGGGCGGGCGTGCAATCCGATTGACGCCGACACGACCGCTTTGTGCACTGGCAAGTGGGCTCCCTATTCCAGACGGCGCAGCCGTCTACAGCTGAAATTTCCTGTCCAATATAGCTGGCCAACTGCCTGCGCATCCAAATGTGGCGGCGGCCCCTGAAGCCATGAGCCCGGCTGGTCTAGACCTGCTCCCGGTTGCTTTAAGATTGGAGGGTGAAGACAGAAGCAGGAGAGTCCTTCCGTGGCTGCTGATGCCGGCGGAGTTGCCGGTGAAATTGACCGGAGCAGCGGAATTGCCATCTACGTCCAGCTGAGGGAACTCCTCAGGGCCTACATCAGTGATTCCTGTCCGCCGGGATCGGCCTTGCCATCTGAACGCGATCTGGCGGCAAGGTTTGGCCTCGCCAGGATGACGGTCCGCCAGGCCATCGACGCACTGGTTGGTGAAGAGGTCATTGAGCGCGTCGTAGGCCTCGGAACGTTCGTCCGGAAGCCAAAACTCGACCTTCAGGTAAAACTCACTTCCTACAGCGAGGAAATGCAGCGGCGCGGAATGGTCCCCGCGGCAAAGGTGCTCAGTTTCGAGCAGATCGGTGCGAGTGCTTTCCTAGCCCGTGAGCTACAGGTCGAGGAGGGGACACCCCTCGTGCGGTTCCGGAGGCTCCTGCTGGCTGACGGCGAGCCCATGAGCGTGGACGAGAACTTCATCCCGGCACACCGTGTTCCGGGGCTGCTGGACGGCGATCCTCCAACTTCCCTCTACAACGTGCTCAGCGAACAGTTCGGCCTGGTGATGGAGTGGGGCGAGGACATGATCGAGGCGACGGCGGCATCACCGTCAACTGCCCGGCTTCTTAACGTCGATGTTGGGACGCCCTTGCTTAAGATTCAACGCCACGCTTTTGTTGCCCGGGCGATGGTGGACTACTCGGTCTCCTACTACCGGGCGGATCGGTACAAGCTGTGGGTTCCGTTGCAGCGACCCGGTGCCAGGCCTGCCCGCAACCACGCCTCAGGGTATCGCAGCAACTGATCACGTTCTGGCAGGAGAGCCGGTACCTCCGGCCGCCAACGCAAAAGGCCTGGTCCGAGGGGCGGGTTCTAGCGGTCGTTGCAACACCCAGAATTTTTGGGAGTTGCAACGACCGTGTCGTCTTTAACGGGGGAAAGTGCCAGG
>NZ_QAIQ01000708.1 GCF_003061105.1 Arthrobacter sp. HMWF013 | reverse complement strand
CCACCGGGAAGGCAATCAGTGCCAGGCCCAGCATTGTCATCAGGACGCTGCCCGCCGATATCGCCAGGAACGCCGGAACCGCGAGCACCACGGTGCTGGCGGCCCCGATCCACAGCACGGGACGGCGGCCGATCCGGTCCGAGAGCAGCCCCGTGAACGGGATGCACAACGCCATGGCCACCAGGACCGGGATGGTCAGGAGCGTCCCCTCCACCTCGCTGTACCCCTTGTTGCTGGTCAGGTACGTGGGCATGTAGGACGTGAGGGCGTAGGCCACCGTGTTGGCGGCCGCTGCCAGGATCATGGCCAGCAGGATCGGCCGCCAGTGGGCCTTCAGGATCCCGACCGGGCCCACGGGCCGGAGCTCCTCCCCGGTCTCCGGATGTTTGGCTGCCACGGCTTCGGCTTCCAGCGTGGCCTTGAAGGCGGCCGATTCCTCGATCTTCATCCGGAAGTACACGGCCACGGCGCCCAGCGGGCCGGCCACCAGGAACGGGATCCGCCAGCCCCACGCCTCCATCTGCTCCTGGCCCAGGGTCAGCTGCAGGGCGGACACCACGGCCGCGCCCGCCGCAAAGCCGAGGTAGCTGCCCATGTCCAGGAAGCTGACGTAGAAACCCCGGCGGCGGTCCGGCGAATGCTCGCACACGAACGTGGTGGCACCCGAGTATTCGCCGCCGGTCGAAAAGCCCTGCACCAGCTTCAGGACCACCAGCAGCACCGCAGCCCAGATACCCAGCACCGCGTACCCCGGAAGGAGGCCGACGGCGAACGTCGCGACGGCCATGAGCATCAGCGTCATGGCCAGCACCTTCTGCCGGCCCATCTTGTCGCCCAGCCAACCGAAGAAGATGCCACCCAGCGGCCGGGCGATGAACGTGGCCCCGAAGGTTCCCAGGAGGAACAGGTTCTGCACGGCCCGGTCCGCCTCAGGCAGGAACACCGGCCCCATCGTGGTGATGAGGTAACCAAACACGCCGACGTCGTACCACTCCATCGTGTTGCCCACGATGGTCCCGCCCAGCGCCTTCCGCAGCGTGCGGCGGTTGACGACATTGACGTCGGACACGTTCAGCCGCCGCCGCTGCCCCTTGTGCTCTGTCATGGCCCGCTCACCGCCCGCATCGCTCGTCAGCTGGGCACACGCCGTTCGTTCTTTCGGCCCGCATGACCGGTTGGAGCCCAACACTCCGATCATCCTGCCGCTGCCGCGCCGTGGCAACAGCTCAGCAGGAGGTTGCCACCGCTGGAAGGGCACAACGACGCGCGACGAGCCGCCAGGACCGGGTGCCGCGAACCGGTTTTTTCCGGATCAACGGCGTTGTTTCCGAAACAGACACGGCTCCGGCACCTCCCCCCTTACTGTTGATGAGGCACGTCACGTAACCGTTTACGTAAACCGTTTGCGTACCTGCCGCCCAGACCGCAGTACAGCCAAGGAGATCCAGTGGTAACCATCAGGGACGTCGCCGTGCACGCCGGCGTATCCCCCGCGACGGTGTCCCGGGTGGTCAACGGGCTGGTGGGCTACTCGGATGAGACCCGCGAGCGCGTGGAGGACGCGGTGCGGAAGCTCAGCTACGAAACCGACTCCCTGGCGCGCGGCCTCAAAACCCGGCAGACCTCGGTCATCGGACTCCTGGCACCCATGGTGTCCGATGCCCTCGCCTCCCAGGTGATGCTGGGCGTGGAGGAGGAAGCCCAGGAGCGCGGCTACGCCGTCATGCTGGGCCGCACCGGCGCCAAGTCCGCCTACATCGCCAGCTACCTGCGGACCCTGCGCACCTACCGGGCGGCGGGCGTCATCCTGGTCTCCGCGGTCATCAAACCCGAGATCCGGCAGCTGCTGGGACCCACCGTCCCGGTCATCTCAGTTGCCATCAGCGACAAGTCCGGCTCACCGAGTGTGGCCATCGACGACGAAAAGGCAGCCTACGACGCCACCCGCCACCTGCTGAAGCTGGGCCACCGCAGGATCGGGCTGCTCACCGGCGATCCCGAGTCGGTCTTCGTTGCCCAACCCCGGCGACGCGGCTACCTCAAGGCCATGGCCGAGGCCAAGGCTCAATCCGTCACAGCGACAGGCAACTTCTTCTACGAAAGCGGAGCCGCCGGCGTCGGAGATCTGCTGCAGCAGGAACCCGGCCTGACCGCGATCTTCGCGATGAGCGATGAGATGGGCGCCGCCGTGGTCAATGAACTGCAGCGGCGCGGGCTCCGGGTGCCGGAAGACGTCTCCGTCCTGGGCTTCGACAACACCTCCACCGCCCTGCACGTGAACCCGCCCCTGAGCACCATGGCCCAGCCGCTCGAGGAGATGGGGCGGATGGCAGTGAAGAAACTTCTCCGCTCCCGCGACCTCGGGCCCCGGATCATGCCGCACCAAC
>NZ_QAIQ01000099.1 GCF_003061105.1 Arthrobacter sp. HMWF013 | reverse complement strand
ATCGAGGAGTACCTGTACACCCAGTACATCGGCATCGCAGACCCCTACGCCAGCTGACCAGCAGCGGCCGGCTGGAGCGGGGCCGTTATTGGCTCCCGCCGTGTTGTCGGTTGCCTGCGTTATTGGCTTCCGCGGGGCCGGAACAGGCCGTCGCGCGCCCTCGACCAGGCGCGCGCCGCGGCCTTCGCCGCCCGGAACGACAGCCTGCCCATTGCCCTGAACGGCGATGCCAGAAGCCGGCCCAGCTGTCCAAGGACAGACGCCGGGAGCCAGCCGGCCCGGAAGCGCCGGAAGAAGGTGGCGTTGTCCTGCAGGGACTGTTGGACGGCGGCGATACGCGCGGCCGCCGGCTGAAGCTTCCCCGGGCCCGCCGGGTGGAGCGGGCGGCCGTAGTGCCGCCATTCGAAGTCGGCCGTCAGCGTCCGGACAGCCCGGTGTGCCGCGTCGTCCATGCCGCCCGCCTCACCGAGCAGTGCCGATTGACGGAGCCGGGCAGAGTATGTCCGTGGCGTCTCGCTGGGCAGCGGTGGCAGGCCGTAATCGGTTCCGAGGTCGCGGAGCTCGGACCACGCCAGCGGAACTGCATCCTCCGGGGATTGCTCGTGGCTCCGGAGTCGTCGGGCACGCCGCCCCAGCCGGATCAGCCGCGGGGAAGCGAGAAGCAGGGACACGCCCAGGACGCCTGCTGCCGTCACCAGCCACGGCGTCAGTTGCCGGCCGACGTCGTCCGTGCCGCCGCCGGCACCTGGCAGAGGGGTGGCTGTGGGGGTCGGCGTAACGGGTGCGGACGTAGCGCCGGGGAGAAGGTCCTCGTTGTTCTCAATGACACTGGGGGAGCCGGGGCCGGAGCTCTCGGTGGCATAGGTGGGCACCACACCGCGTGATGGTGTGGGTTCGAATGGTACCCATCCCAAACCCTGGAAGTAGAGCTCCGGCCAGGCATGGGCATCACGGGAGTCCACCTCAAACTCGGGCAGCGCCCCCTGGCCCAGCACGGCGACCGTGGCCCCGGTGGGCCTGCCCGGTGCGTAGCCGACGGCGATACGGCT
This sequence comes from Arthrobacter sp. HMWF013, assembly GCF_003061105.1. Classification (GTDB taxonomy): domain Bacteria; phylum Actinomycetota; class Actinomycetes; order Actinomycetales; family Micrococcaceae; genus Arthrobacter. Next base: position 15,385 of record NZ_QAIQ01000099.1, on the reverse strand, counting down.
CGGTATTCCTTCCAGCCTGGCCATCACGGCCATGGCGGATGAGTAATGGATGCAGTAGCCGCTCTTCTGGGTCAGGAAGTCTGCCAGGACAGACAGTCCGTTGCCGTCATAGCCGTTCTGTACCGGAGACTGGAGCGAGTAAGTGAATGCCCCTGAACGCAGGAAATTTTGGATGGCCATGGCCTTGGCGTAGGCAGTGCCGCTTGAACCTGTCACAGTGTCGGCGGTGGTGCGGACGATATCCGGGACGTTGCCGGGGATCCTGGTGAAGTCTTCCGGGATGCCGCGGACCGCCGCCGATGACTGTTGAAGCGCCTCCGCTGTGAGTTTGGGTGCTGAAGAGGACACTATGTACAGCTGGTTGCGAGAGTTGGTGTTGGCCCCTTTGACGGAGAGGGTGGCCGGGTCCCACGTCCAGGCGCCGCTGAGCCCGCGGATTGCCTCGGGAGCATAGGGCAACGGCAGGTAGGGGCTGGTGAACGTGCCGGTCTCCACTGCCGTCACCTGCCGGATCTGTTCGTCGGCGAGGATCTCGTAGCCGGTTTCGATCAGCCCGCTCACCGGCCGCCGGTCACCTTCGCGGTCATCAGGACCCCAGGATTCACCGTCGAAATTATCCACCGTGACCGATCGCAGGTACACCGGCGTGCCGGCGTTGGTGGCGTACGTGATCCGCCCGCTGCCTGCCGGCGTACGCAGGCTGTTTCCCAGAGTGATCATGGGGTTCAGGCCGGTTCCGGTCCCCCACGGGTTGAGCCTGGACCCCTGCGGAAACGTCCCGTGATCAAAACCGGGGATCACCGTTGGCACTGCGAGGGTGGCCACCAGCGCCACGGTTCCGGTCAGTACAGCACGCCGGAGTTGGCCGGGATTCCGGGCGCTGTCGGCTGACGTGCGGGCGTCCGGGGCAAACCATTGGCTGCATGCCAGGATCAGCAGGTAGCCGGCCACTGTGGCGCAGAAGCCCCAGAACCCCACGCTCTGCGGTTTCACCATGGCGGGGACCACCAGAATGGCGAGCAGGCCCACTCCGGTCGTGGCAGGCATGCCCAGGGGCACTGCAAGCGCGTCAATGAGGATGACTGTCAGGCCGAGAACCGCGCACGTAACCATGACGATCCCGGCATTCGGAGCCACGGGAGCGCTTTCGGCGAGCACTGTTTCACTGGCCCGCCGGATGAACCTGTCCAGTTCAGCCATGGTTTCCCCCGACGGGATAAAGCCGGCAATTCCGGTGCTCCGGAAGAACGTGAGGGTCAGAATGGCGATCAGTGACGCGAACCCGCCGGCCGCCACCAGGAGGGGATGGGCGCGAAGCGCACGGAGGATCGCGATGGACAGGCAGACAACAAGCACTGTGGTCAGAACAGGAAGGTACCAGGCCCAGCCCCGCAGCACCCCGTTGAGGGACACCGCGGCACCAGCTACGGACAAGGCAACCGCCCCGGCCATGGCCCAGGGGTACACCCCGACCCGTGTCCGCGCACGTGTCCGGCCCGGCCCGCCCGTACCCGTTCCGGCCGGCCGCTGTTCGCGGGAGGCGTTTCGTTCCGGCGCGAGTGTCATCTCCCCACCTCCGCTCCGCGGCGGACGTCGGCGGCAGCGGTGGCCTGCCCGCCGCCGCCCTGGTCAAACTCGCCCCAAGCCAACGGAACCGGGACCGAGGGCTGTACTGCGACCGCCCGCCAGCCACCCCGGCGGAGGATCTCCAGTGAGTCCTCGGCGTCCGCAGGCCGGTCCGCCACGATGATGGCGAAGGCATTCGCCCCATAGCCGGCGCCGGGAGCCAGCGCCCTGGCTTCAGCCGGCGTGATCCTCCCCAGAACGGCAATGATCGGGCCGCGCATCCGGTGGGCGGACAGTTTGTCCATCAGGTGGTCGTCAAAGACGGCAGGGCTCGACTCCTGGCCATGTTCACGGGCGGCGTGGTGCGGACCGCTGAGGTGGATGGCGGCAAGGCTTTCGGCGATTGCCTGCAGCCCTGACGCCCCCGTGAATTCCTCGGCCTCCGGTTCCGGGGCCGACAGGGAGCGGAGGAAAGCCGGTTCGCCGCGGGGGTCAAGGAGGCGCAGGGCGTAGTTCCGGTCGGAAAGGTGCGTGCAGATTGAAATTGCGGCCACCACGGCCCATTCAAACGCAGGGCTGCTGGCCATCTCGTGGCCGTCCACCGACGGGTTGCCCCCGTGGCCCGGGCCCGGTCCGCCCGGAAACGCCGTGAACCTCTGGTCCAGAATCAGGGTGGCTTCGGGAGTGGTCACCGATTCCTCCTGCCGCACCATCAGGACGCCGTGGCGTGCGGTGGCGGGCCAATGGACCCTGCGCATGGGATCGCCGTGGCGGTATTCGCGGGTCATGACGTCGTCGTCGCTGGGATTGGCACGGGTCCGGGTAGCTGTGATGCCGTCGTTCCCGCGGGCGCCTGCAAGCCCGGTCACGGGAAGGTCGACGGCGGCCGGCGTCACGGTGAGTGTATCGCCGTCGTCGATCGCCTGCCGGTGCAACGAGAGGCCGAACGGATCAGTGAATTCAGCCGTCACCGGGCCGATCAGGTACTGCCCGCGCTGGCCGGACCGCAGGTGGTATTCGTACCTGCTGATTCCGCCGGTGGCGGAGCGTGCGGGGAACCGGAAGGCCGGTGATTCGCCAAACCGCGGCGGCAGTCTTTCCTCCATGATCGCGTGGCCGCCGGCGTAACCTGTCCGTCCCACAGCCAGCCGCACCGTACTCGCGGCGGAGGTCTCCACGGGGGACGGATTGAACTCGCGGTAGACCTGGAACCGGGGCTTGACCAGCCTGATTCCGGCGAGCGACACCAGCGGGAGGACGATCAGCAGGACAGCGAGCGTCAGGAGGTCCCGCCGGCCCATGATCTGTGCTCCCAACAGCGAGACGGCCCCTGCAGCCAGGAGCCCCCAGCCACGCTGGCTGAAGAGGTGCCGCGGGAGTCGGTCGTGCAGCGCCATGGGAGTCCCCGCCTAATGGGTGCGCCGCGACGCCGCGACAGGCGAATCCGCGGACCGGACCGCACTTCTCGCGGGGTCCTGGCTTACCGGGAGCCTGGAGAGAATACCCCTGATGATGCTGTGCGCGGTCTCACCCGCTCCGGCTGCCTTCCGGTCGAGGATGATCCGGTGGGCGAGCACGGATTCCGCGACGCTGATGACATCGTCCGGCAGAACGAAATCGCGGCCGTCCAGGGCTGCGGTCGCCTTGGCCGCGCGCAACAGCTGAAGCATGGAGCGCGGGCTTGCTCCCAGCCGGAGCAGCGGGCTTTCCCTGGTGGCCCGGCCCACCGAAACGGTGTACTCCTTGACAGCCTGGGAGACATACACCTGCTGGACGGTGGCAATCATGGCCGCGACATCGGCAGCGGTGACAACCGGGGAGACGTTGTCCAGCGGAGACGCCGCCTGATGGGTCTCCAGCATTTCAATCTCGGACTCCTTGTCCGGATATCCCATCGAGATCCGGGCCATAAAGCGGTCGCGCTGGGCTTCGGGCAGGGGATAGGTACCTTCCATCTCGATGGGGTTCTGCGTGGCCACGACCATGAATGGTTCGTCCAGTTTGTAGGAGTCCCCGTCCACCGTGACCTGATGTTCCTCCATGCACTCCAGCAGGGCCGATTGGGTCTTGGCCGATGCGCGGTTTATTTCATCACCGATGACGATGTTGGCAAACACTGCTCCGGGCCGGAACTCAAAGAGCCGCGAGGACTGGTTGTAGATGGACACCCCCGTCACATCCGAGGGCAGGAGGTCGGGGGTGAACTGGATCCGGCTGACCGTGCAGTCAATGGTCCGGGCGAGGGTTTTGGCCAGCAGTGTCTTGCCCACGCCGGGCACGTCTTCCAGGAGGAGATGGCCCTGGGCAAGCAGCACTGTCAGGGCAAGCCTTGCGGCATCGGACTTTCCATCGATCACAGTGTTGATCGATTCCAGGATCCGCCGGCTGGCTGCATGGAACGCCTCGGCGTCCATGGCCGCAACCTTGTGGCCATTCAGATGGCTCACGGGCTCAGTGACGGCCGTAAAATTCCGGCTGGCAGGGGCCATTTCGTTAACGGCGGTGCGGCGATGCTGGTCCATCTGCGCTCCTTTCAGCCCGGGGATCACCTGGGACGGGACAGCAGGCCTGCCTTCGACCTCGGTGGACTTTCGGATCTGTGTACCAGCCTACTAACACAACTGCACTTGCAAACAGAGAGTTCCGGGAATTCCAAGGGGATCTGACGCCGCTATGGTGGAGGGATGTGTAATCCGCTGATCCCCGCCGCCTACCGGGCAGCCGGGCCCGACGCCGCGGCCGCGCCGGGCGGCCAGGCCCGGCAGGACTTCCCGCCCGCACCGGAGCCGTTGCCGGTACCCGTGATGGACAACCATACGCACCTCGATTTCCCCAACGGCGACAGGACCGTGGCCGTCACCGCCGCGCTGGATGCCGCCGAGGCCGTCGGAGTCCAGGGAGCGGTCCAGGTGGGGTGCGACCTCGAGTCTTCCCGGTTCACGGTTCAGGCAGTTGATCTCGACAGCAGGCTGTTGGGGGCGGTGGCGCTTCACCCCAACGACGCACCGGAGTACGCCCTGCGCGGCGAACTGGAGGAGGCGTTGGCTGAGATCGAGCAACTGGCCGGCCATCCGCGCATCCGGGCCATCGGCGAGACCGGCCTCGATTTTTACCGCACCGAGGGGGAAGGCCTGGCCCACCAGCGGTATTCCTTTCGGCGGCACATCGACATCGCCAAGCGCCTCGACCTGACCCTGCAGATCCATGACAGGGACGCGCACGACGACGTCGTCCAGGTTTTGCGTGAGGAGGGGGCCCCGGAGCGGGTCGTCTTCCACTGCTTCTCCGGGGACGCGGCGCTCGCAAGGATCTGCAATGCGGCGGGCTGGAACATGTCGTTCGCCGGCACGCTGACCTTTAAGAACGCTGCAAACCTCCGCGCCGCGCTCGCCGTGGCGGATCCGCACCTCGTGCTGGTTGAAACTGATGCGCCGTTCCTGACCCCGCACCCGCACCGTGGCCGTCCGAATGCCAGCTACATGGTGCCGTACACCGTCCGGGCCATGGCCGAATTGACAGGAACCGACCTTGCCGAACTCTGCACCAGGATCGGCGAAAATACGGTGCGGGCATACGGTTCCTGGGCGTGAGTCCGGACGGTCCTGGAGGCTCTGAAGACATACTTCGTATGTAAATTTCTTGGCCGCTTTATAACGCTACGGTTACAGTGGAGAATTATTAGCCGGGGTCGGGGAAGGCCTTCGGATAATTTCACTTCACTCGCAGCGGGACCCGGCACGGCTTGATCGCCGCCTGCCTGCTGCAGGGAGTGTGGCGGCGCAATGGAGGCCGGAGCTGTCCCCTGGGACAACTGCCGGCTATTTTACTGCGTTTTTCCCCGTGCCCGGATGGTCCTAAAGATACGGGCAATCGTGGTCAAGGTCTTCACAACGGACGGCAAGTTCAGCTTTGTCAAAGTCGGCACCCAACTCGTCGTGCTCTGCGCCCTGGTGGTTGGCCTCGTGGCCTTCGTCGGAAATAACAAAACCGTTACCCTCAATGTCGACGGCAAAGTGACTTCGGTCCAGTCCTTCGGCGGCACGGTTGGCCAAGTGGTCAAGAGCGCCAACGTGGAACTGAAGCCGGCCGACCGCGTCTCGCCCTCGGCGGACGTCAAAGTGGAGAACGGCACCGTAATCAACGTCAACATGGCCAAAGCCGTGAAGGTCAGCCTGGATGGTTCCGAGAAGACCGTCAGCACCACGGCCCCTGATGTTGCCGGCCTCGTCACCGAACTCGGAGTCGCCAGCGCTTCCTCCGTTTCTGTTCCGAAGGAGGCACAGCTCGCAGTGGCAGGCTCCTTCGTCTCCATCTCCACCCCCAAGACCGTCAGCATCCTGGTCGACGGCCGGGTCGCCGCTGCGACCACAACAGCAGGAACCGTTGCCCAGGTGCTCGAGGACGCCGGTATCACGCTCGGCGTCGACGACCGCACTTCCCAGCCGGGCAACGCCCATGTTGTGAACAACATGGTGGTCAAGGTGTCCCGCGTCGATACCGGCCAGACGGCGGCCACCACCGAGGACATTGACTTCGACAGCCTGACCACTGAGAGCGCCGAGCTCTTCAAGGGTGAAAAAGAGGTCACCCAGGCCGGAGCAGCCGGAAAGGTCAGCAAGACCTTCAAACTGGTGATGGTGGACGGCCGCGAAGCTTCGCGCACGCTGGTCTCCGAAACGGTTTCCGTGCAGCCCGTGACTGAGAAGGTCACCGTCGGTACCAAAGCCAAGCCTGCCGCGCCGGCTCCCGCAGCCGGCACGAACACCGGCGCCGCGGCCCCGGCCATGATGAATGAGGCCATGTGGGACAAGATCGCCCAGTGCGAATCCACCGGTAACTGGTCCATCAACTCGGGCAACGGCTATTACGGTGGCCTCCAGTTTGATATCCAGACCTGGATTGGTTCCGGCGGCGGGGCGTATGCGCCGAACGCCAGCCTCGCCACGAAGGCACAGCAGATCGACATCGCCAACCGTGTGTACGCACAGCGTGGCCTGCAGCCGTGGGGCTGTGGCTGGGCAGCCACGAGCTAGGCAGCAGCCGGAACGAAGCACCTGCGCAACTGCGCCGGCGGCAGTTGACCACAGCCGCCGGTAAGTAGCAGCCGCAAGGCACGCAGGCGGAAGCACCGCACGAGACATGACCGGTCCCGGGTTCCCGGGGCCGGTCACTGCCGTTAACAGGCTACGAACAGGCCACGGCGCTGATGGGCGCCGGGATAGGATACCTAGGTGACTGAACCGACTGCCGCCGCGCCCGCACCCCTCTTCGGTGCCTCCGACATACGCCGGCTAGCGGAGGAGATCGGGATCCGGCCCACCAAAACACTTGGCCAGAACTTCGTCATTGACGGCAACACCATCCGCCGGATCGTCTCGGTTGCCAACATCGGGCCGGACGAGACAGTGCTGGAAGTCGGGCCCGGCCTCGGTTCCCTCACGCTGGGACTGCTGGACGCCGCAAAGGCAGTGGTCGCCGTCGAAATCGATCCCGTCCTGGCAGCGAAGCTGCCCGCGACCATCAAAGCCTGGCGGCCGGAAGCCGCAGACGCCTTCCACCTGGTTCAGGCCGACGCCATGAGGGTCACCGCGCTGCCGGTGGAGCCGACCGCCATCGTGGCCAATCTTCCGTACAACGTGGCTGTACCGGTGGTCCTGCATCTTCTCCAGCATTTCCCCAGCCTTCAGCACGGGCTCGTGATGGTGCAGGACGAGGTGGCTGACAGGTTGGCCGCCGGACCCGGGTCAAAGACCTACGGGGTGCCTTCGGTCAAGGCCGCCTGGTACAGCAGCATGCGCAAGGCGGGCGTGATTGGCATGAACGTTTTCTGGCCGGCGCCCAAGATCCATTCCGGCCTGGTTGCTTTCACCCGGCGGGAACCGCCCGTAACAACAGCTACCCGCGAACAGGTCTTCGCCGTGATCGACGCAGCCTTTGCGCAGCGCCGGAAAACACTCCGGGCCGCGCTGGCCGGCTGGGCCGGGGGAGCCGCCGAAGCCGAGCGGTGCCTCGTCGCTGCCGGTGTCGATCCAACGGCCCGGGGCGAAGTCATAGACATCACGGCGTTCGCCCGGATCGCCGAAGCCCGCGAGGCCACCGCGTGAACGCGCTGGCGGGGCGCTTCCCGGCCCGGACCGTTCGGGTCAAGGCACCCGGAAAAGTCAACGTCTCCCTGGATGTGGGGCCACTGCGGCCGGACGGCTACCACTCGGTGGCCAGTGTTTACCTGGCGGTATCCCTCTATGAGGAAGTAGCCGCCACCAGCACCGAAACCCCGGGGATCACCGTGAGCATCAGCCCGGACAGCACCCTGGACCTGGACGGCGTGGAGATCCCCCTGGACGAGAACAACCTGGCCTACAAAGCCGCGGCCATCATGGCTGATGTGTCCGAGCACGCCACCGGCGTCCACCTGGAGATCACCAAGCGCGTACCCGTGGCAGGCGGCATGGGCGGCGGCTCCGCCGATGCAGCAGCAACGCTGCTGGCCTGCGACGCACTGTGGAACAGCGGGCTGTCCCGGGACGAGCTGGCACACCTGGCTGCCGAATTAGGTGCCGACGTCCCGTTTTCCCTGCTGGGCGGAACCGCCGTCGGGCTCGGCCTTGGCGACGAACTCTCGCCTGCGCTGGTCAAAGCGCAGACGGACTGGGTCCTGGTTGCCGCCGATTACGGGCTCCCGACCCCCGAGGTTTACCACACGCTGGACCGGCTTCGCGAGGATGAGGGGCTGGCCGCCGAGGAGCCTACCTCCGTGGATCCGAAGATCCTTGAGGCCCTCCGGAGCGGGGATGCAGATGCCCTCAGCCGCGTCCTGGTGAACGACCTCCAGCGGGCCTCCATTGAACTTGCCCCGGCGCTGCGCGATACGCTGGGTATAGGAGAATCCCACGGAGCCATCGCGGGGATCGTTTCCGGTTCCGGGCCTACAGTGGCGCTGTTGACCCACAATCCAACCGCGGCTGAAAGCCTGGCCGAGGACCTGCGGCACTACGGCCTGACCGCCCTCGCTGTCCACGGTCCAGTGCCGGGTGCCCGCATCATCTCCGACACCCTCCTCTGAACAACCACGAATCAAACACCCTAAATTTTTCAGCAGCAGCAGAAAGCAGTCCCCTTTGGCACACCTTCTTGGCGGCGAGAACCTCACGGTCTCGTACGCGACCCGCACCGTCCTGGACGGCATCACCCTCGGTCTCGAAGAGGGTGACCGGATCGGAATGGTGGGCCGGAACGGCGACGGTAAATCCACGCTGATGCGCCTGCTGGCGCTGCGGTCCACCCCCGATTCCGGCCGCGTCACCAAACGCGGCGACGTAAACATCGGGTACCTGGACCAGAGCGACGTGCTCGACGGCGACCTCACCGTGGGTGCCGCGATCGTCGGGGACCAAGCGGACTACGAATGGGCGCGCAACCCGCAGATCCGCGAGGTGATGGGCGGGCTGGTGTCCGACGTCGACTGGCACGCGAACGTCCACGCCCTCTCCGGCGGCCAGAAGCGGCGCGTGGCCCTTGCCAAGCTCCTCATTGAAGACCACGACGTCATCATGCTTGACGAGCCCACCAACCACCTCGACGTCGAAGGCGTGGCCTGGCTGTCACGCCACCTGAAGACCCGCTGGCGGGCCAACCAGGGCGCGTTCCTGGTGGTCACACACGACCGCTGGTTCCTGGACGAGGTGTGCACCAAGACCTGGGAGATCCACGACGGCATCATGGATCCTTTCGACGGCGGCTACGCGGCCTACGTGCTGGCCCGTGCCGAGCGTGACCGCTCGGCCTCAGTGGTGGAGAGCAAACGCCAGCAGCTGGTCAAGAAAGAACTGGCCTGGCTCCGCCGCGGCGCTCCGGCCCGCACGGCCAAGCCCAAGTTCCGCATCGAGGCAGCCAACGCACTGATCGCCGACGTGCCGGAACCCCGCGACTCCACAGCCCTGAGCAAGATGGCCACCGCACGCCTGGGCAAGGATGTGCTGGACCTGGAAAACGTTTCGCTGGATTTCCTCGGCGGCGACGAAGGGCAGAAACTCTTCGACAACATCACCCTGCGGCTGGCACCGGGGGAGCGGCTGGGCCTGGTGGGCGTCAACGGCGCCGGCAAGACCACCCTGCTCAAGCTCCTCAACGGTGAAATCGAGCCAAGCTTAGGCAAGGTCAAGCGCGGCAAGACGGTGGTCACCGCGGTGCTGACCCAGGAGGTTAAAGAACTCGACGACGTCTCGGACCTGCGGGTCATCGAAGTGATCGAGCGCGAAAAGCGTTCCTTCAACGTGGGCGGCAAGGAATTTACGGCCGGGCAGCTCGTGGAGCAGCTTGGCTTCACCAACGAGAAGCAGTGGACCCCGGTCAAGGACCTCTCCGGTGGTGAGCGCCGCCGGCTCCAGCTGCTGCGCCTGCTGGTGGGGGAGCCCAACGTCCTGATGCTCGATGAGCCCACCAACGACCTCGATACCGACACTCTGGCCGCCGTCGAAGACGTCCTGGACGGCTGGCCCGGCACCCTTGTTGTGGTCAGCCACGACCGCTACCTGCTGGAGCGCGTCACCGACCACCAGATGGCACTCCTGGGCGACGGGAAAATCCGGGCACTGCCGCGCGGCGTTGACCAGTACCTCGAACTGCGCGAATCCGCCCTGGCAGGCTCCACCATCACGGGCGGCGGCAACCCTGTCACCGGCGCCAGCGGCAGCACCACCCCCGCGGCATCCGGAGCCTCCGAAGGCGAAAAGCGGGATGCCCGCAAGGCCAAGAACCGGATCGAACGCCAGCTGGGCAAGCTCGAACAGGCGGAAAAGAAGCTCCACGACCAGATGGTCAAGAGCACCAACAACAACGACTTCGACGCCCTGGCCGAACAAAACAAGAAACTCAAGGACCTCGCCGGCGAACGCGAAGCCCTCGAACTCGAATGGCTCGGAGCCCTGGAAGTCCTCGGCGAGTAAGGCTGGCCAGTAGCGCTCACGAACGTAGCCACTCAGCCCTGCCCGCGGAGCTCCGGGTCTTTTTGGAGGCCGGTGAGGCCGTTCCAGGCGAGGTTGACCAGGTGGGCGGCGACGGTTTGTTTGTCGGGCCGGCGGCTGTCCTGCCACCATTGGCCGGTCATGGCCACCATACCCACGAGCATCTGGGCGTACATGGCGCCATCTTCGGCGCTGAACCCGCGGCGGTCGAACTCGTCGGACAGGATGTGTTCCACGCGGGCTGTGACCTGGGAGAGCAACGTGGAGAAAGCGCCTTCGGGCTGTGACGGCGGGGCGTCGCGCATCAGGATCCGGAACCCTTCCGTGCGCTCCTCGATGTAAGTGAGCAAGGCCAGCGCGGCGCGTTCCACCAGGACACGCGGCCTGGCTTCCTCGGTCAGCGCCGTGGTGATCGAGTCCAGGAGGAGATGGAACTCGTGGTCAACCACCCGGGTGTAGAGGCCTTCCTTCGAGCCAAAGTGCTCGTAGATCACGGGTTTGGAAACGCCCGCGACGGCGGCGATTTCCTCGATGGTGGTGCCGTCGAGTCCCCGCGCCGCGAAGAGACCACGGCCGACGTCGATCAGCTGGCTGCGCCGTTGCACGGCTGTTATCCGTATGCGGCGTGGGTTCTTACTCACATTTCCATCATGCCCCAGCACTCTGGAAGGGGCCGGAAATGCGCGTGCGGGGCACAGCCCCGGGCCGGGATCCTTGCTCGTGTCGCGGGCTGCCCTGAACCCATGGCAAAATAAATACTTGTGCCTTGGCCTTGTGCCTCTGGCATGGTCCGCCCTGGTGTAATGGCAGCACCCCGGCCTTTGGAGCCGTGGAGTATAGGTTCGAATCCTATGGGCGGAACTGCTGTGCGACAGACCGTCCAGTAGGATGAACACGGTGCCCAGCCAGCGGTTTGGCCGGTCCGGCACCGCGCCCGGCGCAACGTGTAACCAAGCAAGGAGAGCCCGTACGTGATCCCCGAGACTACCGGCCCAGCCGCCGTCATTGTTCTGGCAGCAGGCGCCGGTACCCGGATGAAATCCCGTACGCCGAAGATCCTGCACGAAATCGGCGGCCGCTCCATGGTGGCCCACGCGCTGCTGGCGGCCCGCAGCATCAATCCGGGACGCCTGGCCCTGGTGGTCCGCCACGAACGCGACCTCGTAGCCAGCCACCTGAACGATCTGGACCCTGACGCTCTGATCGTGGACCAGGACGAGATTCCCGGCACCGGCCGCGCCGTCGAGGTGGCCCTGAACGCCCTCGACGCCGGGCAGAAGCTCGAAGGCACCGTTGTGGTGACCTACGGCGATGTCCCGCTCCTCACCGGCAGCCTCCTGGCGGAGCTCGTGGCCACCCACGAACGCGAAGCCAACGCCGTCACCGTTCTGACCGCCCTCCTGGAAGATGCCACAGGCTACGGACGGATCCTCCGCCATGAGGACGAATCCGTCACCGGCATCCGCGAGCACAAAGACGCAACGGACACCGAACGCCTGATCAACGAGGTGAACTCCGGCATTTACGCCTTCGACGCCGGTGTCCTCAGGGAGGCGCTGCAACACGTCACCACAGACAACTCCCAGGGCGAAAAGTACCTCACGGACGTGCTGGGCCTCGCGAGGCAGGCCGGCGGTCGGGTAGCCGCCGTCGTCACCGAAGACCGGTGGCAGGTTGAGGGCGCCAATGACCGCGTCCAGCTCGCTGCCCTCGGCGCCGAACTGAACCGCCGTACCGTTGAAGCCTGGATGCGTTCGGGCGTCACCGTTGTTGACCCCGCCACCACGTGGATTGATTCCACGGTCACCCTGGACGAGGACGTCCGGATCCTGCCCAACACCCAGCTGCACGGGAGCACCGCCGTGGCGAGGGACGCCGTCGTCGGCCCGGACACCACCCTGACCGATGTCCGCATCGGTGAGGGAGCCAAGGTGACACGCACCCACGGTTCCGGCGCAGTGATCGGCGCCCGTGCCGCCGTCGGGCCCTTCACGTACCTGCGGCCCGGCACCGTCCTGGGTGACACCGGCAAGATCGGCGCGTTCTACGAAACCAAGAACGTCACCATCGGCCGCGGCTCCAAACTGTCCCACCTGGGCTACGCGGGCGACGCCGAAATCGGCGAGGACACCAACATCGGCTGCGGCAACATCACTGCCAATTACGACGGCGAGAAGAAGCACCGCACGGTGATCGGCTCGGGCGTCCGGACAGGTTCCAACACGGTGTTCGTCGCGCCGGTCACCGTGGGGGACGGTGCCTACAGCGGCGCCGGCGCGGTGATCCGCAACGACGTTCCGGCGGGGGCACTCGCCGTGTCCGTGGCGGCCCAGCGCAACTCCGAGGGCTGGGTTCTCACCCACCGCCCCGGCACGCGCTCGGCCGAACTGGCCGCCGCCGCAGACCACCAGGCGGCCACTGAAGCTACCTCCATTACCCCGGCAACAACAGAAGAGGGCACGCAACAATGAGCGAAATTACGGCACGCGGCGAGAAGAAGCTGGTGCTTGCCGCTGGGCGGGCACACCCCGAGCTGGCACGGGAAATCGCCAAGGAGCTGGGGACCGAGCTGTTGCCCGTTGACGCCTACGACTTCGCGAACGGCGAGATCTACGTCCGCGCAGGCGAAAGCGTCCGCGGAACGGATGCCTTCGTGATCCAGGCCCACCCGGCCCCGCTGAACAACCACCTGATGGAACAGCTGATCATGATCGATTCGCTGAAACGCGCGTCCGCCAAGCGGATCACCGTGGTGTCCCCGTTCTACCCGTATGCGCGGCAGGACAAGAAGGGCCGCGGACGGGAACCCATCTCCGCCCGGCTGGTAGCTGACCTTTACAAGACCGCAGGCGCCGACCGCATTATGAGCGTTGACCTGCACACCTCCCAGATCCAGGGCTTCTTCGATGGCCCCGTCGACCACCTCATGGCCATCCCGCTGCTGGCGGACTACATCCGCACCCGCGTCGGCGCAGACGACATCACTGTTGTCTCCCCGGACACCGGCCGCGTCCGCGTCGCTGAGCAGTGGGCTGAGCGCCTGGGCGGAGCGCCGCTGGCGTTCGTGCACAAGAGCCGGGACCTCACCGTTCCCAACCAGGCCGTCTCCAAGACCGTTGTTGGCCAGGTTGAGGGCAGGACCTGCGTCCTGATCGATGACATGATTGACACCGGCGGAACCATCTCCGGGGCCGTCCAGGTCCTGAAGAACGCCGGTGCGAAGGACGTCATCATCGCCGCGACGCACGCCGTGTTCTCCGACCCCGCCGCCCAGCGCCTCTCCGACTCCGGTGCCCGGGAAGTGGTGGTCACCGACACGCTTCCCATCGCCGCCCATCAGCAGTTCCCGCAGCTGACGGTGCTCTCCATCGCACCGCTCATCGCCCGCGCCATCCGGGAAGTGTTCGACGACGGCTCCGTCACCAGCCTGTTCGACGGCAACGCCTGATCACTGCCGTTTTCAGTAATCGGGTTCCGCGCTGGTAAGCTTTTTGACGATACCTTGGCGAGGGAGAGCACCGGGATCCGTTCTGCGGAAACCGGAGTGCAGGTCTCCGTTATCGACTGGGTCTGAATCTCCCTTCTGGAAGGGCCGCCTCAGGGCGCCCGGCGTTGAAGGTCGTAAACAGACCTCCGCCCTTGCTGAACACCGTTTTAGTTTCCGAGGAGATACACATGTCTGAGCAGAAGCTCGCAGCAGAAGTACGCACCGAATTCGGCAAGGGCTTTGCCCGCCGCGCGCGCATGGCCCACCTGATCCCCGCGGTCATCTACGGCCACGGTGCTGAGCCGATCCACATCACCCTGCCCAGCAAGGCCACCACGCTTGCAGTCCGCACGGCCAACGCCCTGCTGTCCCTGGACATCAACGGCGAAGAGCACCTCGCCCTGGTCAAGGACATCCAGCGCGACCCCATCAAGCAGATCATTGAGCACATCGACCTGCTGACCGTCCGCAAGGGCGAGAAGGTTACCGTGGACATCCCCGTCCACGTTGTTGGCGAACTTGCTCCGGGCAACGTCTACAACCAGGAGCTCACGGTCATCTCCCTCGAGGCAGAGGCAACCCACCTGCCCACCGCCATCGAGGTTGACATCGAGGGCCGCACCGCCGGCGAGCACATCCACGCTTCCGATCTGGTCCTCCCGAAGGGTTCGGTCCTGCTGGCCGACGCCGAGGCACTGGTTGTTCACATCTCCGAGGCCACTGAGGTCTCCGAGGAAGAAGCATCCGCTGAGACCACCGAAGGTTCTTCGGTTTCGGCCGCAGCCGAGTAAGCACGTCCACCTGGGTGTGGCCGGATCCCTGATGGGGTCCGGCCACACCTGTGTCCGGCGCACCGAACGCCGGCCCCACGTCACGGCCATGCCCCTTCGAAGGTAGCGCCACTTTAGGATTGAACAATGACTGACACCTGGCTGATCGTTGGCCTCGGAAACCCGGGGGCAGAATACAAAGGCAACCGGCACAACGTCGGCCAGATGGTCCTGGACGAAATTGCCGCCCGGTTGGGCGGAAGTTTCAAAACCCACAAAGCCCGCGCGCAGGTGCTCGAGGGGCGGCTGGGAATCGGCGGCCCCCGGGTGGTGCTGTCCAAACCCATGAGTTACATGAACGTTTCCGGCGGACCCGTCGCAAGCCTCGCCAACTTCTATGGCATCCTTCCGGACCATGTTGTGGCAGTCCACGACGAGATCGACATCCCTTTTAATACCGTGAAGCTGAAATCCGGTGGCGGGGAAGGTGGGCACAACGGCCTCCGCGACATCTCCAAGGCACTTTCCACCAAGGACTACCTGCGGGTGCGGGTGGGTGTGGGCCGTCCGCCGGGCAGGATGGAAACCGCAGATTACGT
>NZ_QAIQ01000707.1:4379-6773 GCF_003061105.1 Arthrobacter sp. HMWF013 | reverse complement strand
CCCCCGATCTGGGCATGGCCGCCTACCGCAATTCCTGCATCCTCCGGGAAATCACCGGCCGTGAGGTCTATCCGGTGGAGCGCAGCATAGCGTTCCAGCACTTCGGCGCACCCCAGCCGGTCCCCACCCGGGCAGTGGAGGTGTCAGCATGAGCTTCACGTTCCGCTGCCTTGACGCCGTCTCTGATGCACCCATCCTCCACAGCTGGGTCACCCAGCCTTACGCCTCGTTCTGGGGAATGCAGTCCGCCACGGTTGAAGGGGTTGTGGAGGAATACTCGCGGATCCAGTCCAGCGGGCATCACCATGCGTTGCTGGGGCTCGACGGCGGAGTCCCCGCCTTCCTGATGGAGGAGTACCTGCCGTCCGCCTCGCCACTTGCCGCTGCCTATGCCGTGCAAGACGGCGACGTCGGCATGCACCTGCTGGTGTCGCCGCCGTCGGGAGTTCCCACGCCGGGTTACACGGCCGCCGTGATGGATGCAGTGCTGAACCGGCTGTTCCTGAAGCCCGGAGTGGACCGCGTGGTGGTGGAGCCCGATGCCCGGAACACCAGAATCCATGTTCTCAACGGGCGGTTCGGCTTCCAGCCGGCAGGGCTGGTAACGCTGCCCGGCAAGGAAGCGCTGCTCAGCTTCTGCACGCGCCAGGACTACCTCAACGCCCGCGCGGCGCTCCACAACACCCATGACCTTTCCACCCCGATCCACCAGGGAGCCACACTGTGAACACCATCGAACTGGACGCGGCCACCACAACCAACGCCGTCCCTCACCTCGCGCCGGAGCGCTGGGCCGCAGCCAACCGCCACCTGGTCCGGAAGGCCCTCGCCGAATTCCTGCACGAACGCATCCTCGTGCCGCAGCGGCTGGGATCCGGGGCAGGCACGGCAGACCCGGACGAACCGGCAGTCTACGTGGTGCGCAGCGACGATAACTCAGCGGCGTACTCTTTCACGGCGCGGGTCCTGGAACTCGAGCACTGGGCGGTGGACGCCGCCTCCATCCGCTGCACGCGGGGCGGGGAGGACGCCACTCCCGATGCCCTGCGCTTCATCACCGAGTTCAAGGGCACGCTGGGCATCCGTGAAGAGATGCTTCCGGTCTACCTCGAGGAGATCAGCAGCACCCTTGCCGGCCACTCCTACAAACAGTGGCTGGCGCAGCCCTCGGCAGTGGAGCTTGCCGCCGGCATCACCGGCGGAACCGATCCGGCTGCCGATTTCCAGGCCGTCGAGCGCAGCATGACCGAAGGGCATCCGTGCTTCGTAGCCAACAACGGCCGGCTGGGCTTCGGCATCAGCGACTACCGTGCCTTCGCCCCGGAAATCGGTGCCCCCGTCCGGCTGGAATGGATCGGGGTCCACCGCAGCCACGCCGTTTTCACGGCCAGCGCAGGGCTGGACTACCGCGCCCACCTTGAGGCCGAACTGGGTGCCGGAGTGCTGCGATCGTTTGACGCCGAGTTCACGGCCCAAGGGGTGGAGCCTGCGGATTACTTCCTGATGCCCGTCCATCCCTGGCAGTGGGAGAACAAACTCACCGTCACGTTCGCCGCCGACATCGCACAGCAGCACATCATTCACATTGGAACGGGCAGCGACGGCTACCAGGCCCAGCAGTCCATCCGCACGTTCTTCAACACCAGCGCCCCCGCCAAGAGCTACGTCAAGACCTCCATGTCGGTCCTGAACATGGGCTTTATGCGGGGACTGTCGCCCGAGTACATGAAGGCCACCCCCGCCATCAATGACTGGCTTCAGGACCTGATCCGGGCAGACAGCGCACTGCAGAAGCGCGGCCTGGGGATGATCAGCGAGATCGCGGCCATCGGCTATCACAACAGGTACTACGAGGCCGCCGCCGCCAAGGGCTCGCCGTACCGCAAGATGCTCTCCGCGCTGTGGAGGGAAAGCCCCCTTCCCCTCCTGGCGGAGGGCCAGCAGCTGGCCACCATGGCGTCACTGCTGCACGTCGACCCGGCCGGCAAACCGCTGGTGTCAGCGCTCATGGAGCTGTCCGGACTGGAACCCGCAGAGTGGCTCCGCCGCTACTTTGAGGCCTACCTCGTCCCGCTGGTCCACTGCCTCTACCGTTACGAACTCGCGTTCATGCCGCATGGCGAAAACGTGATCCTGGTGCTGGAGAAGGGAGTGCCTGTCCGGGCGGTCATGAAGGACATCGCCGAGGAAATCGTGGTGATGGGGGACAGGCTGGACCTGCCCCGGGAGGTTGCCCGTATCCGGGTGGAGATTCCCGACGGAGAAAAGGTCCTGGCCATCTTCACGGACGTCTTCGACTGCATTTTCCGCTTCCTTGCCGCGCTGCTGGTCGAGGACGGAAAGCTCAGCCAGACGGAATTCTGGGGTACCGCGGCCGCAGTCATTCTGGAATAC
>NZ_QAIQ01000707.1:0-4369 GCF_003061105.1 Arthrobacter sp. HMWF013 | reverse complement strand
CCCGCCACGATCTGTTCGCACCTGACTTTGCCCTTTCGTGCCTGAACCGGCTTCAGCTGCGCAACAACCAGGAGATGCTGGACCTCGCGGACCCGTCCGGCGGGCTGCAGATGGCCGGCCGCCTCGTCAATCCGCTCGCACGGTTTGCGCCTGCGGGGAGTTGAGGCTGGACGGGGCGGCGCTGCGGTCACGCTTCTGCAGGTCCAGTGTGAAAACGGCCAGTGGGGCTTTGGGAGGCTGCCGCCCGCACGTCCCGTTCGGGCCGGTGCTGGAAGCCAAAACGGAGGTAGAGGCGCTGCGATCGCACGTTGTGCTGCGCGGTATCCAACACCAGGCGTTCGGCACCCCATGCCGCAGCAATATTTGCACCTTCTGGCCTGCGGCGTCCAGCAGCAAAGCCAGGCGTTCCTCCTCCGGCAGCGGGGATCCCGGCTCCAAGTGGCCAAAACCGGCCAGTGTCAGTTGGCCAATGTGTTCGTATTCGTCCGGGCGTGCCCGGCGGACAAGGAAAGTCATGCGCCTACGATACGGTCCGGAGAATCCGCAGCGGAAAACCATTGAGCGGCGTTTCCCCCGGTTGCGCCGTATGGCCGGTGCACCCATTACCTCACTAAATGCGCTGGTCAGGAGCCGTCTTCATTACCTCATGCTTCTGGCTGTGAAGTCAGGTTGCGTTGCGCGTCGGTGCATTTCACTCCCGGTTGAAGGCGGCCGGGACGGGTGGTTGGTTGGACGTATCGGCTTTGAAAGGAACGAACATGACGGAACATTTTGATCTCACCCCGCAGCGTCTGCGTCACGTCCTGGGCCACTTTGCCTCCGGGCTGACGGTGATCACCGCAGCAACGGACAACGGTCCGGCGGGCTTCACCTGCCAATCGTTCTCCTCCCTCTCCCTGGACCCGGCCCTGGTGACGTTCAGTCCCGCCCGCAGCTCCAGCACCTGGCCTTTGCTGCGCAAGGCCGGACGCTTCACGGTGAACATCCTCCCGGCCGAGCACCAGCACCTTGCCGGCCAGTTCGCCCGGTCCGGAACCGACAAGTTTGCCGGCGTGGATTACAGCGCTTCGCCGCTGGGAAACCCGGTGCTGGACCAGGCCCTCGCCTGGGTGGACTGCGAGCTTCATGAGGAGTACGACGGCGGCGACCACACCATTGTGGTGGGGGCAGTCCGGGCACTCGGTTCCAGGAACGGGGCGGAGCCTCTGCTGTTCTTCAAGGGCGGATACTTCGCCGGCGTGCCGGCCCGGGCCGGGGTGCTGGAGAGCGTCGCATGACGGCGGTCAGTTGCGGAGCCGCCGTCGGCTCTGGCTTCACTATCTACTCCTGAAGGACTTAAGCGCATGATCGGGACACTTACCCACAGGATCCACATGATCTGCGGCGACGAGCTCTCCGAGCTTCGACGGCAGATGGATGCGCTCGGCAGGCTGGACATCCACGAGGGGGGTGTTGAGGGGGCCGCGACGGCCATGGCCCGCAAACCCTCCTGCGTGAATCACGGCGTCAGCGTGGACGTTGTCTGCTTCGCGCAGCGTTCCACCACAGATGTAGCCTCGATCATGATCTCCGTGGCCATGCATGTTTCCGCAGTTCGCCAGCGTACGGCACAGCCTTGGATGCCGGAAGTCTGGCCCAAGCGCATCCTGGCGGCGCCGAGCCAGTGAGCTTCGGCTGAGCGGAGCGGGACGTTGTGCCCTGACTGTGGAGGCCGCGGGCGCGTAGATTGAGGCCGGATCAAGGATGGGATTTCGGATGAGCGGGCCGCGGCGCATCGACACGCACCAGCACATCATTCCGCCTGAATATGCGCGCTGGATGCATGAAAAGCGCGTCCGCCCAGGAGGCTTGAGTATGCCTTCATGGTCGCAGCGTTCTGCGCTGAAGTTCATGGACAGCAACGAAATCCAGGCCGGCATCCTGTCCCTGTCCACACCGGGTGTCTACTTCGGGGACGTCCTGGAGGCGCGGCGCTGGGCACGCGAGGTCAATGAGTACAGCGCGCAGGTGGTGGCCGGCAGGCCGGAGCGGTTCGGGTTCTTCGCAACAGTGACTCTGCCGGACGTGGACGGCGCCCTGGCGGAGGCTGAGTACGCCCTGGACACGCTGCATGCTGACGGCATCGCGCTATTGGCCAGCAACGATGGCCGCTACCCGGGCGATCCCGGCTTCGAGCCGCTGCTGGAGTTCCTGGACGGGCGCCATGCCGTGGTGTTCATCCACCCCGGTGAGCTTCCCGCTCCGGCGGTGCCTGGCATCCCCACCTTCGCGGCGGACTTCCTGCTCGACACCACCCGCGCGGCCATCAGCCTGATCCTGTCCGGTGCGATGGACAAGTACACAAGAATTAAGTTCCTGCTGGCCCATGCCGGCGGCTTTGTGCCTTACATAGCTTTCCGGGTCCTGCTCACGATGCTCAACAACAGGGAGTTGGCCCTCACAGCGTTGGCGGCGCTGGCGGACGAGAAGCAATCCGTCCTGCGGCGGTTCTACTATGACATCGCCCTGTCTGCCACCCCGTCGGCGCTCCCCAGCCTGCTTGAGGTCGCCGACCCCGGGCGCATCACGTTCGGCTCGGATTTCCCCTTCGCCCCGTCGATGGCGATCGGATTCCTGAACATGCAATATGAGAACTACCCGCTGGACCGATCGTTGCGCACGGCGATAGACCGCGGCAATGCGGAGGCGCTGTTTCCGCGGCTGAGGCAGGGCCGCGGCTGAACCCGCCGGACGCCGTCCGGCCTGTGCGGGTCAGTACTTCCGCAGGTTGAGGGGTTCTTGTCCGTGCCACCGTTCCCGGAGGAGGGCTGTGCACGCGCCGAGCAGCAGGTTCAGTTCCGCCGTGCTGTTGGAGAGTGAGCGCAGGACCAGTCCGGTGGTTCCGGCCAGTGTGCGGGTGAGCGAGATGCCGGTGTGTGCCTTGTAGCCCGCGGTGAGTGCATGAAGATCGTCTGCCAGCGCCTGGTTAACGCGCGCGTCCACCACCACCAGTGAGCCCAAGTGGCTGAAGCCCTCCATAAAGCCCAAGCCGGTGACGTCACCGGCGGGCGGCCGGATCAGCAGGTTGTCCAGCGCCAGCAGCCGTCCGCCGTCGTCGGTTTCCACCAGGATTTCATTCCGGAGCCGAAGCTCTTCATACCGGAACGACGCACCGTCCGGCGACCAGCCGGGAGTGATGACCTCAGCCATGACCAGGCTCGACGACGGCTGCACGGTGATGTGCGTGTTCTGCCGGTAGCTGGCCTCCCGGTAGGCGATCAGCTGGTCCGGGGCCAGCTCCAGCCGGGCCCCCTCGCCGAGCCGCAAGGTCATGCGCTGCTCCGCAAAAGACCCCGGAGTCCGGTAAATCTTGGTAGCCGACTGCGTCGTCAAAAGCAGGTCGGCCCCGTCGCCCACCTCCACATCAATCAGGAACAGATCGGCCCCAAGATAAGCCCCGCCAGGATTGACGAGCACATAACAAACCTGCCCGGAATCATCGAGGTAGTGCGGCCGCAACACTCTCAAGGCGCCCTGATGGTACTGATGCGTCGCAACCGACCGACTGCCTCGCTGACCTATGCGCAAGGTGAGTTCCCCCATCGGTTCCTTGGTCGATGAGGTGGCGAGGCCGGATTTGGGGGCCGCGGTGTGGTGGCACTCGTGGGGGGCCCACTGCCGCGAGGGCCCCGACTTGAGCTTGCGAGAGTTGGGAGCGGCTGGGGACGGGCACGGCCCCAAAGCCGGCGAAGCCGCCGGACCCAGCCACGAAGCCGGTTGAGGCGACTCGGCCGCCGTCGTACTCATGGCGCGAGGTCGAGCATCAGGACATCGCGCCGCATCCATTCGATGACGGCGTCGAGCCCTTCGTCGGTTTTCAGGTTGGTGAAGCAGAAGGGCCTGGCTCCGCGGAATTCCTTGGAATCCCGTTCCATGACTGAGAGGTCGGCGCCGACGTGGGGTGCGAGGTCGGTTTTGTTGATGATGAACAGATCGGACTTGATCATGCCTTGGCCGGCCTTGCGGGGGATCTTTTCGCCTTGGGCCACGTCGATGATGTAGATGGAGAAGTCCACGAGTTCCGGGCTGAAGGTCGCCGAGAGGTTGTCGCCTCCGGATTCGACGAAGATGACCTGCAGGTCCGGGTGCCGGGCCTTGAGTTCCTCGATGGCGGCGGTGTTCATGGAGGTGTCTTCGCGGATGGCGGTGTGTGGGCAGCCGCCGGTTTCTACCCCGATGATCCGGTCCTCGGGGAGGATGCCGTTGGCGGCGAGGATTTTGGCGTCCTCGATGGTGTAGATGTCGTTGGTGATGGCGGCCATGGAGATTTCGCGGCTCATGTGGCGGGTGAGCCGCTCCACGAGCTGGGTTTTACCGGCGCCTACCGGGC